>DATFGN010000132.1:0-30911 GCA_035249405.1 Gemmatimonadales bacterium | reverse complement strand
TAGGCCCAGGTGGTGAAGGCGATGGACGTGGGAAACACGCCCAGATAGCCCATCCAGGCGAGGTCGGCGGCCGATGCGGTGCGGAGGTCGCGCACCAGCGCCGGCGCGTAGGGCAGGCAGCAGAACGCGCCGATCACGCAGCAGATCCATGTGACTTGCAGGGCCGAGAGCCGTGACAAGACCGGCTTCTGCGCGACGAGACCGGCAGCCGAGGCCGCGGTGGCGACGAAAACAAGCAGCACCCCCCGTAACGGAGCGTTCCCCGACGTCGTGGCGAGGCCCATGATGACCACACCAACGAACGCCACCGCGCCGCCGATCAAGAGGCCTCTGGTCAGGCGCTCATGCAAGAACAGGGCGGCCAGCGCCATCACCATCAACGGCGCGATGTTGATGACCATTGCGGCGGTCCCCGCATCGATAACCTGCTCGGCCGTGTTCAAGGCGACGTTGTAGAGACCGAACCACAACAGGCCGGCGATGCCGAGCAGCCCGAGTTCGCGGCGCGTCGGCCGAACGGTACCCCGAGGCCAGAGGAAGACACCGAGCAGGACGCTCCCGATCACCAGGCGCCCCAGCGCGAGGGCGCCCGGGGAAATCGTGCGGGTGGCGGCGCGGATGCCGACGAATGCCGAGGACCACAGGCAGACGGAAACCAGCGCGGCAGCCAGCGGGCGCCAGTCGCGTGACTCGGGTGGGTGGTGGGTCATTGGGCCCGAAGATATCATCGTCGCACCGATGGCCACGGCACCCCGCGCCTCCCAAGGACTCGACCGCTCCATCGTCCTGGGCCCCATCCCTCGCGCCGTCTGGATGCTGGCTTGGCCGACGATGGTCCAGAATCTATTCGGCGGGCTCCAGGGCGTCGTGGATCACGCACTGGTCGGCCACTTCGTGGGCTACACCGGAAACGCCGCGATCGGCGTCGCCATTCAGATCTTTATTGTGGTCATCGTGTTCGTGATGTCGGTGTTCAGTGGCATGGGCGTCCTGGTGGCGCGCTTCGCCGGCGCCAACGACGCCGAGCAGGTCAATCGCACGGTCTACCAGGCGTTTCTCGCTGCCCTCGGTCTGTGGGGACTGCTGCTGGCTCCGCTGGGTTGGGTGCTGGCGCCCGCCCTGCTGCGTCTGGTGAACGCCACGCCGGTCGTCCAGGCCGAAGCATTGCCCTTTCTGCGCATCATGATGCTGGGCAGCGTCGGGATGATCCTCTTCTTCATGGTGAGCGGAGCGCTCCGGGCCGCCGGCGATGCCCGCACGCCGATGCGACTGGGCGTGCTGCTCACGGTGCTCAACGTCGCGTGTAACGTGGCGTTCATCACGGGTGTCGGACCCTTGCCGCGCCTGGGAACCGCCGGCGCGGCCGTGGGCAGCACCGTGGCGGGCCTGGTCGTGAGCGGACTCGCCGTCTATCTGTTGCTGTCGGGATGGCTGCCGGTGGTGTGGCATCGGGGCATGAACTGGCGGCCGGATTGGGGCATCATCCGTGCGCTGTTCCGCTTTGGACTCCCCACCGGCGTGCAGGGGATCGCGATGAACGTCGCGGGCGTGTTGCTGCTGCGGTTCATCGGCTCGCTGGCGCAGAGCGCCGAAGCGCAGGCCGCGTACGCGGTCGGGTACACGGAGCTGTTCTCGTTCATCACGTGGACCTCGGTCGGACTGATGAGCGCCGCGGCCACGGTCGCGGGACAGAACCTGGGGGCTGGGCGTCCAGACCGCTCCGTGCACGGGGTGCACGTCGCCGCCGGTCTGGGGCTCGGTCTCGCGGCGGCGATCGGCGTGCTATTCCTGACCATTCCGCGCCAGCTGCTCGGGCTGTTCGGCATGACGGACCCCGTGGTCACGGGTCTCGGGGTCCAGCTGCTGAGTTTCCTCAGCGTGTCGGGGCTGTTCGTCTCCGTCGCGCTGACCTACACGGGAGGCCTGCAGGGTACGGGCGACACCCGCTCGCCGCTCTACATCTCGATTGTGTCGCAGATCGTCGTGCCGCTCGGACTGTGCACGCTGTTCGAGGCGACGCACGGGTTGCGCCCCGTCGACATCTGGATCGCCATCCTGATGGGGCACATCACGCGCTGTGCGCTGAGCGTGCTGCGGTTTCGCCAGGGGAAGTGGCGGCACATCACCGTGTGACCGGTTGCCTGGAAAGAAATGCCTGACTATAGTCAGGTAATGGATCCGATCGCCCAGATTCGCAGCTTCAATCGCACCGTCACCCACCAGATCGGGGCACTGGAGAGCCGTTTCCTGGGACGCGATCGCTCGCTCGGCGCTTCACGCCTGCTCTTCGAGATCGGTCCCGACGGCAACGAAGTCGGCCAGCTGCGGGCGCGCCTGGATCTCGACTCCGGATACACGAGCCGTCTGCTGCGGAGTCTGGAAGCCGAGGGGCTGATCCGCACCGGCCCGGCATCGCGCGACGCTCGCGTGCGCGTCGTGCGCCTCACGCAGGCCGGCCGCCGGGAGCTGGCCGTCTTGAATCGGCTCTCGGACCAGGCCGCCTCGTCACTGCTCGACCGACTCACGGAGACGCAACGCACGGCCCTCACGACCGCCATGGGGTCCGTCGAGCGCCTGCTCCTGACCAGTGCCGTCCGCCTGGAGGTGGAGAATCCCCGCAGCCCCGCCGCACGGTATTGCCTGGAACGGTATTTCGCGGAGCTGGCGACGCGCTTCGAAACTGGTTTCGATCCGGCCCGTGGTATTCCGGCCAGTGCCGAGCAGCTCACCCCGCCGCGAGGGTTCTTTCTCCTCGCCACACTGCATGGGGAGCCGGTCGGCTGCGGCGCCCTCAAGTGCCACACGGACTACGGCGAGATCAAGCGCATGTGGGTGAGCGAATCCCGCCGTGGCTTGGGGCTGGGCAAGCGCATCCTGCAACGGCTCGAGGACCTCGCGCGGGAGCGGCGCATTCCCCTGCTGCGTCTCGAAACCAACAAATCGCTCACCGAAGCGCAGGCGCTCTACAAGGCCAGCGGCTACCGTGAAGTGAAACGCTTCAATGATGAGCCCTACGCGCACCACTGGTTCGAAAAGCGGCTTGACGGGCCCCGCCGCGCGCGGTAGTGTCGCCGACCCCCATGACGAAGACGAAACCAAGCCAGCTCGGCGTGATCAGCTACGCCCTGATGGCCGTCGGCGCGCTCGTGGCCGCCGGCGGCTGGATGGTGCATCAGCCGACGCTCGGCTTCACGGGCCGTTGGGTGGGCCTCGCGGGGCTCGTGCTGTACGCCTGGCGGCGGCGCTCGCTCACGGCCTGGATTCTCGTGTCGATGGCCCTCGGGGCGGAGATCGGTCACGACTGGCCGACGATCGGGCAATCGGCCCGCGTGTTGAGCCAGATCTTCCTCCGCCTCATCAAGACCATCATCGCGCCGTTGCTCTTTGCCACGCTCGTGGTCGGGATCGCCGGCCATTCCAACCTGAAGCAAGTGGGTCGCATGGGCCTCAAGGCGATCCTCTATTTCGAGGTGGTCACGACACTCGCGCTGTTCATCGGGTTGGCGGCGATCAATACCTCGCGCGCCGGCGTCGGCGTGACGCCGCCGCCGACGGCCGAGAGTCCGGGCGTCACGGGTAAGGCGCAAACGGCGGCGGAAGCGATCCTCAACGCCTTTCCGGAGAACATCGCCAAGGCGGTGGCCGAGGGGCACGTCCTGCAGATCGTCATCTTCAGCATCCTGTTCGCCATCGCGTTGAGCCTGGTGACCGGCCCCAAGCGTCAACCGGTGCTGGTGTTCTGCGAGGGCCTCGCCGAAGTGATGTTCAAGTTCACGAAGCTGGTGATGTATTTCGCACCGATTGGCGTGGGGGCGGCGATCGCTTACACCGTCGGGCACATGGGGCTCGGCATCCTCGTCAATCTGTTCAAGCTGCTCGCGACCCTGTACGTAGCCCTGATCTTGTTCCTGCTGTTGGTCCTCTTGCCGGTCGCGCTGTTCGCGCGGGTGCCGCTGCGCCGCTTCGGCCGCGCCATCGCCGAGCCCGTGTCGATCGCCTTTGCGACCACGAGCTCGGAAGCGGCACTGCCCCTGGCGATGCAGCGGATGCACGAGCTGGGCGTCCCGTGGCAGATCGTGGCGTTCGTGATGCCCACGGGCTACAGCTTCAACCTGGACGGCTCCACACTGTATCTATCTCTGGCGACGATCTTCGTGGCGCAGGCCGGCGGGATCCATCTCTCGTTCGCGCAGCAACTGGGAATCGTCTTCACCCTGATGCTCACCAGCAAGGGCGTGGCCGGCGTGCCGCGAGCGACGCTGGTGATCCTGCTCGGCACCGCCGCCTCGTTCGGATTGCCGGAGTGGCCCATCCTCGCGATTCTCGGCATCGACGAGCTGATGGACATGGCGCGGACCTCGGTGAACGTGATCGGCAACTGTCTCGCGACGGTCGTGATTGCGCGCTGGGAAGGGGAATTCCAGGACACTCCCCCCAAGGAGGCCGCGGCAAAAACGTAGTGCGGGGGCTAGCTTTGTGGGGGTACCGGAGATTGGTTATCCCTTCCACCAGAGGCGCCCATGAGCGAGAAACAGGTCCTTCGCAATCAGCGCACGATCATGGCTAATCAGGCGACCATCCTCCGCAATCAGAAGACCATCGTCGGCAACCAGAAGAAGATCCTGGCCAATCAGAACCGCATCCTGAAACGCGTCTAACAGCTGGGGAGAGCTTTTATGAAACCGTGGGTGAGCGCCGCACTCATCGTCGCGGCCCAAGGGCTGCACGCGCAAGCCGATACCGCCGGACCAGTCACCCGGCTCACGCGTCAGGCCAACCGGTTGGACAGCGAAGGCGCCACGACACAGGCGCGAGTCCTTTTCCAGCAGTTGATCGACTCGGCGGCTGATCCCGCTGCGCGCGCGGCGGCGCAGCGGGGCATGGCGATGTCGTTCGCGTTCGAGGGCGATTGCGCCAACACGGTGAGGTACGAGACGCAGGTGATCGCCTACTGGGTCACGCGCGAGTCAGCGGAGCCGCAGAACGCGTTCTATCAGCAGGGTGAAATGGCCAACGAGGCGGCGCGGGTGTGCCTCGACGCCGGGGTGCTCGACACGGCGGAACAGCTGTACCGGCACGGCACCGAGCTCGGCCTGAAGGAGCCAGCGTCTCCGACACATCCTCGGAGCTTGTGGGAGTACCGGCTGGCCCACGCGCTCGGTCGCCTCGCCGCGCGGCGGGGCAACGCGGAGGAGGCGCAACGCCAGATCGTCGCGGCCCGACGCGCTCTCGACGGGGATACCGCGATGGCGTCCAACCAGGAGCGGTTCTTCCCCTATCTCGTGGGGTACGTGGCGCTCTACACGGGCGACTTGGCCACGGCAGAGCGAGAGTTGAACAAGGCGATCGCGAGCACCCAGAACCAGCGTGATCCGTTCATGCACTGCCTGCTGGCGATGACGTACGAGAAGCAGGGTCGAACAGACGACGCCAGAGCGATGTATCAAAAGGCGTACGACCTGGCGACCGGGCACAATCCGCCGGCGGCGTTCACGCGGCCGTTCACTCGGAAGAAACTCGGTCTGGCGGGGGGCACTGGGGGCGGGTAGCGGAATCGATGCAGCCAGCGCATGCCGGCGCTGGCGGCACCTCATCCCGTATTCTGTAGTCCCTGAGCGATCCCCCGAACTGTTGCGAGTAACGCCCCGAAGAGATCGTCGTCCGTGCGCTCGACGGCCCGCCAGCGGGTGAGCAGTTCGACCTGGAGCAGGCTCATCGGATCCACGTAGGGATTGCGCAGCCGGATCGAGCGCTGCAAAGCCGGATCCTCGTCGAGCAGTGCCGTCGTCCCCTTGAGCCGCAAGATCCAGGCGACCGTGCGGTCAAACTCGCTACGCATGGCGGGAAAGAAGACCGGCTCGAGCGATCCGGCGAGACGCGCATACCGGGCGGCGATCCCCATATCGGCCGTGGCGAGGACCATCTCGACGTCATCCACGAGCGCCCGAAAGAACGGCCACTCGAGCATGTCGCGCACGGCCGCCTCGCCGCGGGTCCGTACGACGCGTTCCACCGCCGTCCCCAGACCATACCAGCCCGGCAGCACATGGCGGCTTTGCGTCCAGGCGAACACCCAGGGAATCGCGCGCAGCTGCTGAATCCCGGTACCGGCACGACGCGATGACGGCCGCGAGCCGATCGGCATCCGCTGGATGACGTCGATCGGTGTCGCGAGCTGGAAATACTCGCTGAAGCGTGCATCGTCGTACACCAGTGTGCGGTATGCCGCACGACTTTCCGCCGCGATCTCGTCCATCAGCGCGTCCCAGCGTGGCGTGCGGTCATCGTCCCGTGCCGGGAGCGCGGTGGCGAGCGCCGCCGCGCTCACCGCCTGCTCGAGTGTGCGCAGCGCAATGCCGCGGAGCCCGTAGTTCGCGCTGATGATCTCGCCCTGCTCGGTGACGCGCAGATGGCCCTGGACGCTGCCGGGCGGTGCTCCCAGCACGGCCCGCATGAGCCTGCCGCCGCCACGGCTCACGCTGCCACCGCGGCCATGGAAAATGACCAGGTCGATGCCAGCGGACCCGAGTGTCGCCACGAGGGCCGCCTGGGCGCGCCGTAGCGCCCAGCGCGACGCCGCCATCCCAACGTCCTTGTTGCTATCCGAGTACCCGATCATCACGACCTGACGGCGGTCTCGGGCGTCGAGGTGGGCGCGGTACACGTCGTCAGCGAGCAGCGCCGCCATCACCTGAGGCGCGGCGGTCAGGTCGTGCTCGGTCTCGAAGAGCGGCGCGACATCCAGCGGCACGGCTCCGCCCGTGGCGAGGCCGCCCCAGCGGGCGAGCAGGAGGACGGTCAGCACGTCGTCCGCGCCCTGCGCCATGCTGACGATGTATGGGCCGATGGCGTGCGGTCCGTGGCGTGCCCGGCACTCCGCGATCGCCGCAAAGACCGCCAGCGTCTGCGTGGCCTCGTCATCCGGCGGCGCGACGGGCGGCTCCCCGGTTGCGAGCGCGCGGCGCACGCGGGCCGCACGCTCCGCGCCCGTGCGCCCGAGCCAGTCCGGGTCGCCGAGCAGGCGACCGGCAACGGCGCGGTGAAGCAGCGCGTCTTGCCGAACGTCCAACGTTGCCAGGTGGAAGCCAAATGTCTCGACGCGGCGCTCGAAGCGCCGCACGGCGAAGAACCCGGCGTGGATGCCGCCGTGACGGACCAGGCTCTCGCGCACCAGCGCCAGGTCGGCCGCGAGCTCGCCCGCGCCGCTAAAGCCCTCGGCCTCGTCCCGCTGGGTTGCGGCGAGTCGCTCGGCCATCAGTCGCAACAGAACTCGATACGGCATGTCGCGATACCGGATGGGCAGGGCCGCGAGCGCGGCGGGGAAGTGGGCGGCATAGTGGGCCGCTCGCTGCACCACGGTCTCGTCCACTCCGACGCGCGAACGGGTTTGTGTGAGCCGTTGCGCCAGCTCGATCGTCTCGCGCCGATAGCACTCGACTACGAGTGCGCGGTGGCGGGTCAGGGCGGCGTGCACGGTCTCGGCATTCACATTCGGGTTGCCGTCCATGTCGCCGCCCACCCAGGATCCGAACCGGAGCACGGACGGGATGGAGATGGCCGCCCCGGCCGGCCCGTACACCGCCACCAGGGCGTCCGCCAACTCCTCGTAGAATGGCGGCACGACGCGGTAAACGACATCAGTCAGGAAAAACAGGACGTGGTCCATCTCGTCGAGCACGGTGGGACGCTGGGTGCGATGCGCCTCCGTCTGCCAGGCGGTCGTGATTTCCTCGCGGATGCGCCCCAGGGTGGCCCGTTCTTCGTCCGGGGTGAACGACGGATCGAGCCGCCGCACCAGGAGTCGGCCAATGGTCTGCTGCTTTTCGAGCAGCGTCCGACGGGTGGCCTCCGTCGGGTGGGCGGTGAAGACCGGCTCGAACATCAGGCGGGCGAGCAGCTGGGATACATCGGCTGGGCGCAGTCCCGCCGCGGCGAGACGGCGCACCGTGTCTTCGAGACTGCCTTCCTGGGGAGGCGCGCCGGATGCTCCGGCACGGAGGTAGTCCCGGCGGCGCCGGATGCGGTGGACGCGCTCGGCCAGATTCACCACGTCGAAGTACGCGGCGAAGCCGTGGACCAGCTCGGCGACCGTTTGGGGGCCGAGCCCGTGCACCGCGGCCTCCAAGTCTTTCTCGCCGGCTTCCACTTCCTCGCGGCGACGGATCGCCGCGATCCGGGCTCTCTCGACGCGATCGAAGAGTGTTTCGCCGCCTTGCTCGCGGATCACCGCACCGACCAGCGCGCCCAGTGTGTGGACGTCGTCTCGGAGGGCGGCGTCCTTATCGGCAAACTGAAGCTCGCGCCGCAACCTATCCCTGCTTCCCGAACCACTCGAAGCGGTACGCGAGCTCGGGTCCTCCGTCCCCTTCGTACGCGAGGTGCCCGATGAGCAGCGTGAACGGCTCCGTGTACCGGGCAATGCGTAGGGGCCCGGCGTCCACAGGCTCGAAACCGACATCGCGGATCAAACCGGCTGCCAATTGGTTCGCGCGTGGGTCGTCGCCGCAGTAGACCAAGCTCGGTCGTTTGGCCCTGCGCCTCGCGGCGAACACGCCGAACAGCACCTCGCTCGGCACCGTGCCGAACGCGGAAACGACCCGCGCCTTGGGGACCTTCTTGGCCAGCTGCTCTGCACCCGAAGAGGTGTGGGCGATCACGAGGCCGGTGTCGTCGGCATTCATCGGGAGTGAGCAGGTGATGATGGCCTTGCCGGCCATATCGCCTGTCTGTTTCAAGACGTCGTCGACCCGGGACCAGTGCACGGCCACCAGAAGCGCGTCCGCGTCGCGCGCGGCTTCGGCCGGGGTGCCGGCCCGCGCGTTTCCCTGCGCTGCTCGGGCGAGCCGCTTCAGCTTCTGCTCGTTGCGCGCGTAGCTGAATACCACATCGTGTCCGGCACGCGCGAACAGCGTTCCCAGCTTGCCGCCCATCAGTCCTGAGCCGAGAATGCCAATGCGCATGTTGCTCTTCCTCGCGGTCTAGAGACCGGTCATTTTCTCGAGCGTTTCAGGGTACCGAGCCCCCTGCACCGTGATCCGGGATGCGGCGGTCTCGATGTCGCGGAGATCCTCGTCCGAGAGCGCGACGGTCGTTGCGCCGATGTTCTCGTCCAGTCGCTCCAGTCTCTTGGTGCCGGGGATTGGCACGATCCACGGCTTCTGTGCCAGCAGCCAGGCGAGCGCGATCTGGGCCGGCGTCGCCTGCTTCCGCTGCCCAATGCGACCGAGCAGATCGACCAGCGTCTGATTCGCTGTCCGGGCTTCCGGGGTGAAGCGGGGCAGGGAGTTCCGGAAGTCTGTCGTCTCGAACTTCGTGTTGCCGTCGACCGTTCCCGTGAGGAAACCTTTCCCCAGAGGACTGAACGGCACGAAGCCGATGCCGAGCTCCTCGAGGGTCGGCAGGATTCCCGCCTCGGGGCCACGCGTCCACAGCGAGTACTCGCTCTGCAGCGCCGTGACTGGCTGGACCGCGTGGGCGAGGCGAATCGTTCGTGCCCCCGCTTCGGACATGCCGAAGTGCTTCACCTTCCCCTCTTGAATCAGGTCCTTGACCGCTCCCGCGACGTCTTCGATGGGCACGTTCGGGTCGACTCGGTGCTGGTAGAAGAGACCGATCGCCTCGATCTTGAGTCGCCGGAGCGAGGCCTCAGCGACCTGCTTGATGTGCGCCGGCCGGCTGTCGAGCGCCGGCGCGCTCCGCACACCTCTCACATCGTGCTGAGGATCGAGATTGAACCCGAATTTCGTCGCAATCACGACTTGATCCTGCACCGGTGAGAGGGCTTCTCCAAGCAGCTCCTCATTGGTGAAGGGACCGTAGGCTTCCGCGGTGTCGAAAAAGGTGATGCCGCGGTCGACGGCCGTCCGCAGCAGCGCGATCAACTCCCGCTTGTCCGGAAACGGAGGGTAAGAAAAGCTCATTCCCATACAGCCGAGTCCAAGGGCCGAGACTTCGAGGTTGCTCCGTCCGAGTCTGCGTTTCTGCATCGTGCCTCCAGTCATCCATTTCCATCTGGCGCCGACTCGCCGGTTCCGCGCGGCACCACGAGCACCGCCACCAACGCGAGCGCGACGTAGCCGGCCATCATGAGGAACAGCGCGCGATAGCCGCCGAACAGGTCGAACAAGCCGCCATTGAGAGGATCGCCGATCGCGCCGCCGAGCGCCATGCACAGAACGTAGAGCGCCCCCAGTACGCCGCGGTGCTTGGCGGGCACCGGTTCGACGAACAGCGGGAACGCGTTGACCATCGGGAACGTCCAGCTCGCTGCCGCGAGCGCCAGGAGCGGTACCGCCTGCTGAACGCTCGTGACGCGGTCGAGCGCGAGGAGACAGGCGCCCATGAGACCGAAGCCGATCAGCATGGCACGGCGTCGTCCGAATCGCACGCCAATCCAGCCGGCGGGCAGCGCTCCGACCACGCCGCCCACCGCCCACGCGATGAACCCGACGGTGACATCCTCTGGGCGCACACCGAAGCGCTCGGTGCCGTGGAGCGCGTACCACGTGGTGAAGGTCTGGAAGGTGAGCTGCAGCAGGAGGGTCGCCACAAAGATCGGCCGCACCGCGGGAATCCCGCCGCGCAGGGCGGACAGCGCGGCATGCAGGAGCGAGCGGTACGTCACCTCGTCCGCCGGCGTTGTGGCGGGGGGCTCGCGCAACCAGACGAGAAACGCGCCGGCGACCGCGACCACAGATCCCGCCGCAATCAGGAACGCCGGCCGCATCCCGAGCATCCGTCCCAGCATCAGGAACACGATCGCGCCGACACACATCTGGAATGTGACTGAGCCGGTGGCGAGCGACCGCCAGCGCGATGGCACGACGTCGGCCACGAGTGCCTGGAAGGGTGCGCGTTGGAGGTTGATCCCGACGTTCAGGATCACGATCCCCGCGATCAACGGCGCGAGAGCGGTAGCGAGCGTCGGCAGGAGCGCCATTCCTACCGCGGCAAGCAGCAGGCCCCCGATCACGAAGCGCATCCGTCCCCTGCCGCGCTGGGCGGCGCGGTCCGACGCCGGGCCCGCCCAGGGAACGAGCAGCAGCAGCAACACGTTGTCGATCGCCATGACGAAGCCGATGCCGGTGCGATCGTCCCCAAGGACGCCCTGGACCAGCGGAGGCACAAAGGTGCTGATCAGCGGGCCGGTAATCCCCGCGAACAGGCCGCCGAGGCCGATGACGGCGCAGGAGCGGTAGACGGACCGCACTTGAACGCCGCGATCCGGCGAGACCGGGGTGGAATAGGCCATGTTCGTCCCAGGGCTTAGGTTGCGGAGTACCGTGTCGAACGACAGGTGGCTAATTTAGGGGCCTACCGCCACCGTAGCTCAGTGGTAGAGCTCTCGATTCGTAATCGAGCGGTCGTCGGTTCAAGTCCGACCGGTGGCTCTGGTGTTCGCTTGACAAGGGCTTGAAATGGGGCATGTATCCCACGCAACCCGTGCGTGGAGGCCCCATGCCTAACCGCCTAACGATTCTCGCTCCCATGGTGTGTGTTGCCGCTGCCGCTGCGCACGCGCAGCGGCTGGCACCTCCCTTCGTGTCGATTGCCCAGCAGGCAGACACGCAACCCAGCACGCTGTTGGCGTCCACCGGTGCCGGTCTCGGGCTCGGCGTCGTCGGCTTTTTCGCGGGCGGTGCGGCTGGGTATGCATTGTCGAGCAACTGCAGGGGAGAGCTCTGCCAGCTTCCTGCGATGTTCTTCGGGGCAGCGGCAGTGGGCACGTTCGGCATGGCGCTGGGTGTGCACCTGGGGAACCGTCGCCAGGGGAATCTGGCGATTGATTTTCTCGCCGGTGCCGGCGTATGGGGAATCGGCATTACCACCATCGTGCTGACCGGCGGGTGGAAACCCCCGACGACGACCGTGGCCGCAGTGGCGGTCCCAGTCGCGCAACTCGTGACAACGGTGCTTGTGGAACAAGCGACCAGCCGCCCGCGCACCGTACAGACTTCCCTCTCCATAGTGCCCGACGGACACGGCGGGGCGGTGTTCGCCCTCGGCGTCCCATTCTAGGGCAAAAAAACCGTCGAGAGAAAGACGTCAAGAGAAAAAGTCGTCGAGCGGGGGGGCCAACCTCTGCTCGACGGTTCTTCTCTTGACGCCTTTCTCTCGACGTCTTTCCTTGACGTTTTTCCTTGACGTTTCTCTCTTGACGCCCTTACGCTTTCGCCGGGTGCTGATGCAGCGCGCAGCCGCACCGCGACGCCGCGGCTTCGGGCGCACTCGGGAAGAGGTGGTAGAACATCCCCACCATCATGGGCACGAAGACCAAGGTGTTGTAGACGAGGTGCAGCTCGAGCCGCGGGATCACGAGCTGCACGATGCTCGTGGGCGCGGATGCGCCGAACAGGTAATGGCCGGTAATGGCCTGCATCTGCAGCAGCGCGTGCTCGATGTGATGCCAGAACTGAATCACCAGCGCCGCGAGCCACCACGCGCGCGCCCGGCCCACGAAGCCCGGCAACAATGTCCAGATGCCAACCAGCATGATCAGGGCATAGCCGTAGTGCATGATCTCGGAGTGGACGAGCCACGGGAATGCCTGGCCCAGCACACCACGCGCCTGGTGGAGCGGCCACCCCAGCACGTACACCTGATAGGCCTGCACCAGATGCTCGGCCAGGTGGGCGACGACGATGACCGTGAACGCCCGCAGCGCCAACCGATGCCACGGACCATTGAGTTTCGCGATGAATGATCGGGCACCGTGAGCCCGCGCGGCTGGTGCTGAGGGTGCGGTCGTGGTCATGGAAGCCTCAGTAGGTGAGACGGAGCGTGACGCCCATCGTGCGCGGCTGGTTGGTCAGATAGCCCACCCGGGCGCGTGTCCCACGCTCGCGGTCCAGCGCCAGCAGAGCCCGTTCGTTGGTCAGGTTCGTGGCGTACACCGCAACCTCCCACTGCTCACGCGCCAGCCCGACGCGGAGGCCGACGATGCTGTACGCCGGCAGCAACGGATCGAACGTAAACGTCGACTGGGTCAGGGGCCCGCCGATCGTGTTGGGTCCGAACGAGTTCAGGTCCACGGTGCCGAAACCCGCCGCCAGGTCGTCGATCAGCGTGTACCGCGAGCCGGTCAGCTGATAGCTGCCGGTGATGAACGCCCGGCCCTCGCCCACCGCCCACCCGTACGTCGCCGCACCACTCACCTGGACCTCCGGCACGCTCGGGAGGCGGTTGCCCGACTGGATGCCCGAGACCACGCTGACATTTCCCGCGGTGTCGGTGGAGGTCACCGTGGACCCCAGCCTGGATCGATTGAGACCGGCCGACACCGAGAAGTCCAGGTGTTCACTCGGGGCCGCCGCGATTTCGATTTCCAGACCTTGGCTGCGTGCTTTGTCCGCGTTGAAAATCAACCGGGAGGAGCACGAGCCTGCGGTCACCGTCAATTGCAGGTCACGAATGTCCAGGTAGAACGCAGAAACGTTGATGGACGCACGACCACCCGCCACCCGGGACTTGATCCCGACCTCGTAGTTCCACGCCGTCTCGTCTTTCCAGGAGTCCCGCCCGCCGAATGTCACCAGGTCCTGAGGAGTGCACGCGGGCGTGTTCAGCGGGTCGTTGATCCCGCCCAGCCGGAATCCCCGCGAGGCCTGAGCATTGAAGGTGACCGCGTCCGACAGCTTGTAGGACGCGATGGCGCGTGGCGCCACACCCGTGGCGCGGGTAGTGCCCGGGACCGACACCAGCGAGGTCCCGGTGTTGTCGTTGCCGAAGATCCCGTCGAAGATCTGGTCGCGCTGCTCGCGGAAGTTGTAGTAGCGCAGGCCACCCGTGAGGTCGAGCCGCTCGCCCACCGAGTACGTCGCTTCACCGAAGGCGGCGGTCTGCCTCAAGTAGTAGTGCAAATCAGACCAGAACAACACATCGCGCGGCGCCCGGAGTCCCTGGGTAGGAATGCCCGTGGCATCGCTGAACCCCGTCACGCGGACATTCTGGCCGTAATGGCGCCGGTTGCTGCTGTAGAACCCACCGACGACCCAGCGCAGGCGATCCGTGGCCCCAGACAGGCGCACTTCCTGGGTCCAGACCTTGGACTTGGTGGAGTCGTCGAGCGGCGCGTCCATCGTGTACACCGCCGGCGGAAGACCGAAGTTGCCGCCGACGAGGCTGGCATACAGGGCGCCCCCATCGCGGACCACGAGAATGCTCCGGTGCGTGAAGGAGGAGATCGAGGTGAGGCTCACCTTCCCGAAATTGTAGCGCAGGTTCAAATCGGCGAGCACGAAGTCATCGGTGAACGGCTCTGCGACCTGGGTAAAGAGCTGACGTGGCCCCAGCGTCACCGCGGGCCGAGTGGTCGTGTACGGGTTGGCGAGGATGTTGAAGGCATCGTTGCGGTTCCAGCCATCCATGTTCACTCGCTGGAAAACAAAGCGCGGGGTGATGCTGAAGCGCGCGCTCGGGTCGATCCGCAGCGCGGCCCGCACGCCCGTCCGCTCGCCACCGTTGATGTCCCGGTCGGGCCTGAGATTGGGCTGCACCGCATCCATGTACCCGGCCATGCGGTTCCCATAGGCTGCTACCCGCAGCGCCGCCTTGTCGCCCAGGGGGGCGTTGATTCCGACCTTGGCGTTCGTCCCCGGGGCGCCCCCGTCGATCCAGTTGACCGTCGCCTCGGCGAACGTGCCGCTGACGCCGAGCTCGGGCGCGTTCGAGATGTAGCGCACGGTGCCGTTCAGTGAGCCCGACCCGAACAGGGTTCCCTGGGGACCGCGCAGCACCTCGACCCGGGAGACATCGAACAGATCCAAGTCGGGCGTGAAGAGCGAGAGGGAGATCGGCGTGTCGTCCAGATACGCGCCCACTTCTTCCTTGACTCCCGGCTGGTCGCGAGCAATCTGCCCCGACGAGGCGCCGCGCATGGCGATCTGGCTTTGTCCGGGCCCCAGGTTCTGAACGCTGAACCCGGCCACATTGGCGGCGATCGCTTCGATGTTGTCCGCACCGCGCGAGCGCAGCAGCTGCTCGGAGGGAGCGGCGATGGACAGGGGCACGTCGGTCAGCGCCTGCTCGCGGAGCATCGCCGTCACGGTGATCGCCTCCAGCACGAGCGGCTGCAAGACGAGATCGAGGGTGACCGATGCCCCCGCGCCGACCTGCACGTCCCGCTGCGACACTCGGCGCGCGCCGAGCAGCGACGCGGTGATGGCATAGGCGCCGGGCGCGAGGCTGGACACGCCGTAGCTGCCATCGGCCCCGGTGGTCGTGCGGTGCGCCACGCTCGTGGCCTGATTCGTGACGGTGACGCTCGCGCCCGACACGGGGCCGCCGCGAGTATCCCGCACCACACCGCGAACTCCCCCGCTGGCGACCTGCGCCGCGGCTGGAGCAACGACCAGCATGGTGATGAGCGAGGCGATGCCAAACGCGCGAGTGCCCACGAAGCCTCCTTGGAGCTCGTGAATTCAGTCTGAGCGAGGGGGCAGAAGCTACCGGTGAACGCGATCCCGTCAAGTATGGATACTTCCCTTTCACTCCGACAGGAGTAACGACATTGACGCCGGCCCGCTGATCTGGCATACTCCTGTCTCGCTCCGACAGGAGAACGCGAGTGGTATCAACCGTCGATGTCATGCAGGGGACGCTCGATCTGCTCATTCTCAAGGCGCTGTCGGTCGAGCCGATGCATGGATGGGGCATCGCGAATCGGATCAAACGGATGTCGCGCAACACCTTTGCGATCGGGCAGGGATCTCTGTACCCGGCTCTGCATCGCTACGAACAACGGGGTTGGGTCACGTCCTATTGGCGGCAGACCAAGAACAAGCGGATTGCGCGGTACTACAATCTGACGACGGTGGGGAGGGAGGCGTTGGGTGACGAGATCGCCCAGTGGCGTGTCTACACGGGTGCCGTGAATCTCGTCCTGGGCGGACGGTAGCCAGGTCCCATCATCTCTTGGGCAGCATCTTGCTCTGATTGGCGAGAATCTTCTTTTGGTTCTTCAAGATCGCCTGCTGGTTTCGAATAATCGTCTTCTCATTGTCGAGGATCCGCAGCAGCCGGCGTTGGTTGCGCAGGATCCGCTTGTCGTTGGCGATGAGCTTTTCCTGGTTCTTCCGTGTCGCGACATCCATCGTCGGCCCTCGTTGTGGTAGCGCCCGGAACCGTGGTCTCGGGGTGTCGAAACTCTCGTGGCACCCTGCCGCTGTCAACCGCTAGCTGTGGGCTCAGGCGCGATTTGACCACGTCGCCGTATGGAAATGCTCCGAGCGCGGCGCCAGCTGCTTCTGTCCGGCCGAGTATTCCTTCCAATTGGCCGGCGCGAACGTGTTGGGCACCGGCTGCATCGTGATGCACCCCTGAACCGGGCAGACCTGCGAGCAGAGGTTACACCCGACGCACGCTTCCTCGATGATTTCCACCACCGGCCCGCCGTTGCCGCGGGGATGCCGCCGGATCGCCTGGTGGGCCCCGTCCTCACACGCCGTCCAACACAGCTCGCACTGGATGCACTTCGCCTGATCGATCTCCGCTACGAGATGGTAATTCAGGTCGAGGTCTTCCCATTTCACCACATTGGCCAGGGCTCGGCCGCGAATGTCGGCGAGGCTCTGATGCCCGTGCTCATCCATCCACGTCGAGAGGCCGTCCACCAGGTCTTCGACGATCCGAAAGCCGTAGTGCATCACCGCCGTGCACACCTGGATCGTCCCGGCCCCGAGCGCCGTGAACTCGGCCGCATCGCGCCACGTGGCGACGCCGCCGATGGCCGAAATAGGGATGCGCACGGCCGGATCGTTCGCCACGGCCGACACGAGGTGCAGCGCGATCGGCTTCACGGCCGGGCCGCAATAGCCGCCGTGACTCGACTTGCCGGCGACCGAGGGGTACGGGGCGAAGCTGTCGAGATCGACGCCGACGATCGAATTGATGGTGTTGATCAGCGAGAGGGCATCGGCCCCGCCCTTGACCGCCGCGCGCGCGATGTAGGTGATGTCGGTGACGTTGGGGGTCAACTTCACGATCACCGGAATCGTCGCCACTTCCTTGACCCATTCCACGATCTGGCAGGTGTAGTCGGGTACCTGCCCTACGGCACTCCCCATGCCGCGCTCGCTCATGCCATGCGGGCAGCCGAAGTTGAGCTCGATCCCGTCCGCCCCGGTGTCCTGGGTACGCTTGACCATCTCATGCCAGGTCGGACGCTTGGATTCCACCATCAGGGACGCGATCACGGCATGCTGCGGATAGTTGCGTTTGGTTTCAGCGATCTCCTTGAGGTTGTCCGCGACCGGACGATCGGTGATCAGTTCGATATTGTTGAACCCCATCATCCGCGTGGCGCCGAGATCGACGGACCCGTAGCGCGAGAACACGTTGATGATCGGCTCGCCGATGGTCTTCCAGACGGCGCCGCCCCAACCCGCGTCGAACGCACGCGCCACTTGGCCGTAGGTGTTGGTTGGCGGCCCGGAGGCCAACCAGAAAGGGTTTGGGGACTCGATTCCAGCGAAATTCGTGGTGAGATCAGCCATCCGTACCTCCCCGTTCCCACCCTGAAGGGTGGGCCCGCAGAACACTGTGCGTTACGCACAGTGCCTTGCGGGCACAGGCTTCAGCCTGTGATGGAACCGCCACCCAGCATTTCATGGATTCGCTTCGCCGCCCGCACGCCTTCAGCAGCCGCATTGACGATCTCCGCGCCACTGTTGGCGAAGTCCCCCCCGACGAATACACGGGGATCGTTCGCCGGAACCGGAAACTCGTCCCGCGCCACCTGGCCCAGGGCAGTGATCACCATGTCGCACACGATGGTCTCCGGGCCTTGCGGGGTCTCGACGTCGAGACCTTCCACCCGGCCGTTCCCGACGATCCGTTTCGGAGTGCAGTGGAACCGGAAGCCGCAGCCGTCGCGCTTGGCCAGCTCGTACTCATAGTGGAAGCAGGACATGTCGGCCTCGCCACGCCGATACACGATGGTCGACGACAGGGCGCCGAGGCGCTTGGCCTGCGTGACGGCGTCGATCGCCGTGTTTCCTGCGCCGATCACCGCCACATGGCGGCCAACTCTCGTCTCCCGGTACGGCCGGGACTTGAGCTGCTCGATGAACGTGAGCGCGTCGACGACGCCCGGGAGCGACTCACCGGGAATGCCGAGCTGTTTGGTCCGGCCCAGACCAATGCCCACGAACACCGCGTCGAAGCCGAGCAGCTCCTCGAAGGGCATGTCACGCCCGATCGTGATGCCAGCGCGCAACTCCACCCCGAGGTCCAGGATGTCCTGTACTTCGGCCAGCGCCACCGCGGGAGTCATCTTGTACTCGGCGATCCCGGTCGCGTTGAGGCCCCCGGGCACATCCCGCGCCTCGAACACCACTACCGCGTAGCCCCAGCGGCGCAGATCGCGGGCACAAGAGAGTCCTGCCGGGCCCGCGCCGACGATGGCGACGCGCTGGCCGTTTGGGGCTCCTGCCTGGAACAAAGGAATGTGTTTTCCCAGCACCGAGTCTGTGGCATGGCGTTGCAACAAGGCGATCCGAATCGGCTGCTCGTCACGTGCGTTCAGGACGCACGCGCCTTCGCACAACACCTCGACCGGGCAGGCCCGCGCGCAGGAATGGCCGAACGGATTGGCGTCCAGAATGACGCGGGCGGAGCCGCGGAGATTGCCGGTCGCGATCTTCTTGATGAAGGCAGGGACGTCGATGTGGGTTGGACAGGCAGCGGTGCAGGGGGCGTCATAACAGAACAGACAGGTGTTCGCTTCGAGCAGCGCGGCATCCGCCGTCAATGGCGGCGCGATGTCGGCGAAGTTGCGCGCCAACTGCTCGTCCGACAGCACCGTCGCGTCGCTCGGGGCCGTCACGTCCCGCTCCCCGCTCCCCGCGCTTTCATCAACAGGAGATAGACCGCACCGGCCACCAGAAACCCCACGAACCAGGCCCAGTTGTAGAGCGTCGCAAAGAAGGGGGAGGCAGCGGTCCCGCTGAGCGCCGCGATAAAGCCCGGCAGGTTGGGCAGCACGCCCAGGACGAGGGCCGCGATGGCGATCCAGTTCACTCCGGCCCGGTACTCGTAGGCGCCGCCGCGCCGGTACAGGTCGTCGATCACGAGCCGGCCGCGGCGCAGAAAGAAGTAATCGGCGATCATGATGCCCGCGACGGGGCCGAGCAGCGCGCCGTAGCCGATCAGCCAGGTGAAGATGTAGGCCGCGGCGTCGTTGTAGAGTCGCCAAGGCAGCATCACGATGCCGATCACCGCGGTGATCATGGCGCCCATCTTGAACGAGATGCGCTGTGGGGCCAGGTTCGAGAAGCCGTTGGCGGGGGCCACGATGTTGGCCGCGATGTTGGTCGTCAGCGTCGCGACGGTCAGCCCGGCCATCGAGAGGATGATCATCAAGGGGCCGCCGATCCGCGCGAGGAGTGCCACGGGGTCGGCGATGCGGGCTCCGAAGATGACGACGGTCGCATTGGTGACCACCGCGCCGATGAACGCGAACAGCGCCATCGTCCCCGGCAGCCCCACGGCCTGGCCGATCACCTGATCCCGCTGGCTCCGGGCGTAGCGCGAGAAGTCGGGAATCGACAGCGCCATGGTTCCCCAGAACGCCACGGCGGAAGTCAGCCCCGCCCCAAATACGCCGCCGAGTCCGCCCGACCGCCCGACCGCCTGACCATCCGGATTCTCGAGCATCGGTCCGATCCCGCCGGCCTGCACCCAGGCCCACACGAGCAGGGCCACACCGACCGCCAGGAGAAACGGCGAGCCCCAGGTTTCCAGGAACTTGATCGAGTCCATGCCGCGCAGCACGATCCAGACGTTCATCGCCCAGAACAACATGAAGCACAGGAATTCGCCGGTGCCGAGGCCGACGAAGCCCGGCAGCACCGTGGGCAGCGTGGCGATGCCCGGCCACATCACTTCCAGCAGCTGGAAGATCGCCCAGCCCCCGATCCACGTTTGGATCCCGAACCAGCCGCAGGCCACCAGGCCGCGCAGCAGGGCGGGCACGTTGGCGCCGAGTACGCCGAACGACGCGCGCGCCAGGACGGGAAAGGGGATGCCGTACCGGGTGCCGGCGTGGGAATTCAGCGCGATGGGGATGAGCACGACGAGATTGCCGAGCACGACCGCGCCGACGGCCGCCTGCCAGGTCCAGCCGCGGTCTACGAGGCTCGCGGCCAGCGTGTACGTCGGGATACAGATCGCCATCCCAATCCACAGCGCCGCGATGTGCCACCAGTTCCAGGTGCGCCGCTCAGCGGCGACCGGCGCCAGATCCGCGTTGATGAGAGAGACATCAGACGTCAGATCTCTGACGTCAGATGGCTGATGTCTATCGCTCAATGTGTCGGTTCCCGGGCCAGAAATTGTCCTCGCCCGATGGTGCCCACGAATTTCCCATCGCGCGCCTGTATCGTCCCACGCACCGTCACGACGCGAGGCCGGCCCAACCGGTCCCACCCGTCGTACGCGTTGTAGTCGACGTTGGAGTGGCTGTCCGCCTTGCTGAACGTGCCGCGGAAAGCGGGATCGTAGACCACGAGATCGGCGTCGCTGCCGACCCGGATCGCGCCCTTCTTCGGATACAGCCCGAACAGTCGGGCCGCCTGGGTACTGCACGCGTCGACCATGGCGTGGAGCGACAGCCGCTCGGCCGCGACGCCATAGGTGTGCACCAGATCGACCCGCTCCTGAATGCTGGGAATGCCGTTGGGAATCTTGGTAAAGGCATCCTTTCCCATGTCTTTCTGACCGCGGAAGCTGAATGGGGCATGGTCGGTGGCGATGGTGCTGATGGCGCGGGATTTCACCCCGTTCCAGAGCACGTCCTGATTGCGCTTGGCGCGTAGCGGCGGGGACATCACGTACTTCGCACCCTCGAAATTCGCGCGCTCGGCATAGGTCTCGTCCAGCAGGAAATGCGGGATGACCGATTCGATCCACACATTCACGCCACGGTAGCGGGCCTCGAGCGCCGCGCGCACCGCTTCGTCGCACGAGGTGTGCACCGTGTAGACGTGGGTGCCCAGGAGCTCGGCGAATGTGCACAGATGATGGACGCCATCCGCTTCCACCGTGGGGGGCCGGGACGGTCCATGCCACTCCGGCCCCGTCTGGCCGGCGGCGAGCAGGGCTTTCTGCAGCGCGTCGATCGCATCCGCGTTCTCGCAATGCGCGGTCACGATGACTCCCAGCTCGCGCGCCAGCTTCATGGCGGCGAACAGGTCCGCGTCGGAGAGGTTGAGGGCGCCCTTGTAGGCCAGGAAGACCTTGAAGGACGCGACTCCGGCCGCCACGATCTTGCGAAACTGGTCGCGCACCGTGGGCTCGAAGCGGACGACCGACATGTGAAACGTGTAGTCCACCGCGGCGAGCCCATGGGCCTTGGAGCGCCACAGCTCGAACGCCTCCCACGGCTGATCCTGCGGCCCCGGGCAGATCATCTCGATCAAAGTGGTGGTGCCGCCGGCCAGGGCCGCGCGGCTGGCGGAGGCATAGTCGTCGGCCGCGAAGGTGCCCATGAAGGGCAGGTAGATGTGCACGTGCGGGTCGATGAAGCCGGGGAACACGAGCTGGCCGCTCGCGTCCACGACCTCGGTGCCGGGCGGGAGCGACTTGGCGTCGATCGAGGGCTCGATGCGGGTGATCGTCTCGCCGGCGCAGTAGATGTCAGCGGAATAGTCGTCGGTGGCCGTGATGATGCGGCCATTCTGGATCAGGAGTGACATGGCGCTTAGGGGAGTTGTCGCACCATGTCGTCGTACGTCTCCGGCCGGCGGTCTCGATAGAACTGCCAGGTGCGCCGCACGGTTTCGATCATCTCGAGGTTCATCTCGGCCGTCACCAGCTCGTCCTTGTCCTCGCTGCCCTGCGCGAGAAAATTGCCGCGCGGGTCGACGAAATAGCTCGAGCCGTAGAACTGACCGATGTTCCAGGGCGCCTCGGTGCCGACCCGGTTCGAGCAGCCCATGAAATAGCCGTTGGCGACGGCATGCGCCGGTTGCTCCAGCTTCCACAGGTACTGCGACAGGCCCTTCACCGTGGCGGATGGGTTGAACACGATTTCCGCCCCGTGCAAGCCGAGCAGCCGGGCGCCTTCGGGGAAATGGCGATCGTAACAGATGTAGACGCCGATCGTGGCGTAGCGGGTCTGGAACACCGGGTAGCCCAGATTGCCGGGCTTGAAGAAGTACTTCTCCCAGAACCCGGCCGTGTGGGGGATGTGGTTCTTGCGGTACTTGCCGAGGTAGCGGCCGTCGGCGTCGATCACGGCGGCGCTGTTGTAGTACACGCCGGCCATCTCGCGCTCGTAGATCGGCACGATCATCACCATGTCGTGTTTCTTGGCGAGCTGCTGCATGTGCTCGATCGTCGGGCCCGGGATCGGCTCCGCGATATCACACCACTTGGCATCCTGCGACGGGCAGAAGTACGGGCCGTTGAAGACTTCCTGCAGACACAGGATCTGGACGCCGCGCTTGCCGGCTTCCTCGATAAAGGGGAGGTGCTTCTCGAGCATAGCGTCGCGGACCTTGGTGACCGGCGCGGTGTCGTCGTTCAACGGGTTCGCCATCTGGATGAGACCACCGATGACCGTGCGCGCCATCAAAACCACCTTGAAATGACAACCTTCTTGTCAGTGAAAAACTGGACTGAATCCTGCCCGTGAGCTTTCAAGTCTCCGTAGAAAGAGCCCTTCGTCCCGCCGAAAGGGAAAAACGCCATCGGCGCGGCGACCCCGATGTTGACCCCGATCATCGAGACGCCGCAGCGGTAGCGGAATTCGCGCGCCGTCTTGCCGCTCGAAGTAAAGATGGACGTGGCGTTCGCGTAGGCGCTGCCATGCACGAGCGACAGGGCTTCATCCAGGTCGGCGGCCTGGATGATCGCCCCGACGGGCCCGAAGATTTCCTCGTTGCCGATCTTCATGTCGGGCCGTACGCCGTCGAAGATCGTCGGTCCCAGGAACTGGCCCGCCGGGTACGCGGCGACATTGGCGCCGCGGCCGTCGAGCATCAAGTCCGCCCCTTCCTTGATACCGGCGTCGATGTAGCCCAACACCCGCGCCTTGGCGCGCTCCGAGACCACGGGGCCCAGGGTGACGCCCTCCTCGAGACCGTAGCCCAGGCGCAATTGCTTCGCGGCGCCCAGCAGGCGGTCCTTGAACGGTCCATAGGCCTTGCCGGTCGCGACCACGACGCTGCCCGCCAGGCAGCGCTGGCCGGCGCAGCCGAACAACGATTCGGTGACCACTTGCGTCGTCCGGTCGAGGTCGGCGTCCGGCATGACGATGACGTGATTCTTGGCCCCGCCCAGGGCCTGGACGCGTTTCCCGTGCTCGGCCGCGGTTGTGTACACGTGGCGCGCCACGGGTGAGGATCCGACGAACGACACGCCTTCGATTCCGGGATGGGCGAGGATCGCGTTGACTGCGTCCTTGCCGCCGTGCACCAGGTTGAGCACGCCCGGCGGGATTCCCGCTTCGTGCACCAGCTCGAGCATGCGTTGCTGCGAGAGGGGAACCTGCTCCGAGGGCTTCAGTACGAACGTATTGCCGCACGCGACGGCGTAGGGCCAGAACCAGAGCGGCACCATCGCGGGAAAGTTGAACGGCGTAATGGCGGCAAACACACCCATCGGTTGGCGCACGAACTCGCAGTCGATCCCCGTCGCGACGTCTTCCAGCGTCGCCCCCATCATCAGCGTGGGGATCCCGCAGGCGTGCTCGACGTTTTCAATACCGCGCCGCACCGACCCCCGCGCCTCATCGATCGTCTTCCCGTTCTCCTGGGTGACGATCGCGGCGATCTCATCGCAATGCGCCTCGAGCAGCCCCTTGAGCGCGAAGAGGTAACGCGCCCGCACGACGGGCGGCGTGGCCCGCCAGGCGGGAAAGGCGGCCCGGGCGGCCTGTACGGCGGCATCCACTTCGGCCGCACCCGAAAGCGGCACCCGACCCAGGGCTTCCCCCGTGGCGGGGTTGGTGAGCGGCAGCGTCTCGGTCGTGGGGCGTACCCACGCGCCGCCGATGTAATTGGGGATCGGTTGGTCTTTGGCGCGCGCGGCGGAGGCAAAAGTCATAATGTGACGGTATAGCCCTTTGCCTTGAGTGAGGAGGCCATGGTCGTTTTTTCGACCGCGCGCACATAGGCCTCGTCGGGCTCGATCTGCTTCCGCTCCACGAGATCGAGCAGGGCGTCGTTCAGGGTGATCATCCCGATCTTCCGGCTGGTCTGGATGATCGAGGGGATCTGGAAGGTCTTGGCTTCGCGGATCAGGTTCGCGACGGCTGGCGTCGAGAGCATGACCTCGCGTGCCGCCACGCGCCCGCCGCCGATCTTCTTGCACAGCGTCTGGCAGATGACGCCGCGCAGCGATTCGGACAGCATGACCCGGATCTGCGGCTGGCGGTCGGCGGGGAACTGATCGATGATCCGGTCCACCGTCTGCGCGGCCGTCGTGGTGTGCAGCGTGCCGAAGACCAGGTGACCGGTTTCCGCCGTCTCGATGGCGATCGCGACCGTCTCCAGGTCCCGCATCTCGCCGACCAGCACGATGTTCGGGTCCTCGCGCAGGGCCGCCCGCAACGCGGTCTTGAAGCTCTCCGTGTGCAGATGCACCTGCCGCTGCGTGATGAGGCAGCGCTTGTTCTCGTGCACGAACTCGATCGGATCTTCGATCGTGACGATATGGTCGTTGCGCTCGCGGTTCATCAGATCGGTGAGCGCGCCCAGCGTGGTGGACTTCCCCGAGCCGGTCGGGCCGGAGACGAGCACCAATCCCTTGTTGAGAAAACAGAGCTGCTGGATCTCTTTCCCGATTCCCAGATCCTCGACCGTCACGACCTTGGCCGGGATCACGCGGAATACCGCCACGGGGCCCTTGCGGTCCCGGGCGGCGTTGACGCGAAACCGCGCCAGGCCGGCGATCTCGTAAGCGAAATCGGAATCGCCGGTCTCTTTCCATTCGGCGCGATTGCGCTCCGGCATGATCGACAAGAGTGTCAGGGCGAGCTGATCGGCGGTGAACGGCGTGGTGCCGTGGCGATGGATCTCGCCCTCGGTCCGGAACACGGGGGGCTCCCCGACCCGCAGGTGCAGGTCGGAGGAGTCGCTCTTGACCAGATCCTTCAGCAGCGCGCCCAGGCGCGTTTCCGCCGCCCGGAACTGGTCATCGGCAAACTCGGCCGGCAGCGGCGTCTGGCCGGAGAGGTCGGGCGGCGCCACCGGAGTTTCGATGAGCGGGGCGGCGGCGATGGCCGAGGGGCGTGGTGGCTTGGGTGGGGGCCCGGCCGTCTTGCTGGGGCGAGGCGGCGGGCCCACCGAGCGGCGCGGTGCCGTCCCGGGTCCGGTCGCGGCCGGCGCGGCTTCCGCGGCGTGGAGCGCGTGCGTCGCCCGCGGCGGTGGGTTGACGGGGGCCGGCGAAATGACCGCCGTCAGGCGCCCGGTCTCCGGAATGACGCGCACCCGCACCAGCCCCCGATCGGCGACGTAGTCGAACTCCGTTTCCGACTGGCGATCAATCTTGTCGGCGGCGTCCGACGGGGCCACCTCGGCGAGCAGGGCGTAGATGTGCGCATCGGTGAGCGGCTGCTTGCTCACCTTTCGCGGCTTGCCGTCTTTCACCATGGTCACCGGCTCGTCGGGCAGCAGGTACAGCTGGTCGCCCTGCTCGCGCAGCAGGATGTCCACGAATGGGTCGAGACGCGCGGACACGATCAGTCCCGCGGACGCACGAACAGGACGTGCGCCCGGTTCACGTAGTGGGTGCTGTCATGGTTCGACAGTGCGAAAAACGGGGCGGCGCTCGCGTTGAGGTAGTCCAGCGTGCGCGAATGCTCCTCGGGAAGCTCTGCCCGGGCATGGCCGGCGATGGTCGTCCCGTTGGACAGCACCAGCTCGAGCCGCAGCTCCTTGGCCGCGCTCAGGCGGTCTGGATCGGTGATGGGGCCGTGCTCGACGCTCAGCGTGACGATCTGGTTCTTGCCAACGAGCAGCATCTCGCCGTCGTCCGTGGGGCGGAACGGGAGAAACGGATCGGGCCGGTTGAGCATCTCGAGCGGAGTCTCCGGTCCATCGTGTTGGGGCACGCGCGCCGCCAAGAAGATCGTCCCCACCTGGGGGCGCCCCTGCGACAGCGTGAGGCGTGCCGCCACCACCGCTTGAGGCAGCTGGAAGGCGCTCATGGCGGCTCTATTCTAGCGTGCGGTCAGCGGGTGCGACATTGCACCGAATCCGGCTGGATCCGGCCGCAGCCGATGGATTCGTCCATCCCGTGGGCGAGGATGCCGCACGCTGTCGACTGGGCGCCCTCGCGCGCGCTCTGCTCGGTCTGACCCGTTGCGGAGGCGCAGTTCGATTGGCCGTTGAAGGTGACGCACACCCGGCAGTGGTTAGTGGTCTGGCCGGACGTCATCAAGACGAAAAAGAGGCCGGCGACCAGGACGACGGCCACCAGCGTGCCGATCGTGGAACGTTTCACCGCTGCCTCGCGTTCTCGGGTGGACGACGGGTCCGCCCCCAAGCTAACATCCGGTATGGCTGAAAAGAAAAAGATCTCGGTGTCCCCTGACGCCTGGCGTGAAGCCCGTGCCCTGGTTTGGTCGCACCGCCGCCGCCTGTCGCTGGGGCTTGCCCTCCTGGTGGTGAATCGGCTCACGGGGCTGGTGCTGCCGGCCTCGTCCAAGTTCTTGATCGACCACGTGATCGGTGACAAGCGCCCGGATGTGCTGCTCTGGATCGCGCTGGCCGTGGGTGGCGCGACGCTGGTCGGGGCGGCGACGTCGTTCGCGTTGTCGCAGGTCCTGGGCGTCGCGGCGCAGAAGGCGATCACCGACATGCGGCGCCGGGTCCAGGAATACGTGCTGCGTCTCCCGACCAGCTACTTCGATTCGACCAAGACCGGCGTGCTGATCTCCCGGGTGATGAACGACGCCGAGGGGATCCGTAACCTGGTCGGGACGGGACTGGTGCAGCTGATCGGCGGACTGATCACGGCGGTGATCGCCCTGGGGGTGCTCTTCTATCTGAACTGGCAGCTGACGGTGATTTCGATCGTCGTGCTGGCGTTGTTCGGCGGGGGCATGGCCTACGCGTTCACCAAGCTGCGCCCGCTGTTCCGCGAGCGCTCCAAGATCAACGCCGAAGTCACGGGGCGCCTGGCTGAATCCCTGGGCGGGATCCGCATCGTCAAGGCGTACCACGCCGAGCGCGGTGAGCGACTCGTCTTCACCCGCGGCGTCAACAAGATGTTCCGCAACATCGCCGCCACCATGACCGGCATCTCGGGCGTCGGGGCGTTTTCCGGCCTCGTCATCGGGATGATCGGTATCATCATGAGCCAGATCGGCGGCCGCGCCGTCATCGCCGGTACCATGACGCTGGGTGATCTCGTGATGTACGTGTTTTTCACCGGCTTGATGGCCGCCCCCGTGGTGCAAATCGCGTCCATCGGCACTCAGATCACGGAAGCGTTCGCGGGGCTCGATCGCATCCGCGAGGTCCGTGCCCAGACCACCGAAGACGCGGGCGACGCCGACCGGCCGCCCCTGGCGGACCTGCGCGGCGAGGTGGAGTTCGAGGACGTGACGTTCGCCTACAAGCCGGGCGTGAACGTGCTGAAGCACGTGACGTTCCGCGCCCCGGCAGGATCGACCACCGCCTTGGTGGGTTCCTCGGGATCCGGCAAGAGCACGCTGATCGGCCTCGTCATGGCGTTCCACCGGCCACAGTCGGGTCGGGTGCTGATCGACGGCCGCGATCTAGCGACCGTCCCGCTGCGCGACTATCGCACGCAGCTGGGCGTGGTGTTGCAGGACAATTTCCTGTTCGACGGCACCATCGCCGAGAACATCCGCTTCGCCCGGCCGCACGCCTCGATCGAAGCCGTAAAAGCGGTCGCCCGCATCGCCCATTGCGACGAGTTCGTCCAGGGATTCGAGCAGGGCTACGACACGGTCGTGGGGGAGCGGGGGGTGAAGCTGTCGGGCGGCCAGCGCCAGCGCGTCGCCATCGCGCGGGCGATCCTCGCCGACCCGCGCATCCTGATCCTGGACGAGGCCACCTCGAGCCTCGACTCCGAGAGCGAGGCGCTGATCCAGGACGGCCTGCGCAGCCTGCGGCAGGGCCGTACGACCTTCGTCATCGCCCACCGGCTATCGACGATTCAGAGCGCCGACCAGATCCTGGTTCTCGAGGGCGGCGAGATCGTGGAGCGCGGCACGCACCACCAGCTGCTGGCCTCGGGGGGCCGGTACCGTCAGCTCTACGACAAGCAGTATCGGTTCGAGCGGGATCGGTTCATCAACCCGGGAGAGGACTTCACGCCGGAGCCGGAAGCCGAAGCGCTGCCGTCGGTGAGCGTGCCGCCGGAGCGATTGTAACGGAAAGCCGTCAGCCCTCGGCTTTCAGCGAGAGCCATGCCTTTGGCAGCATGCTGAAGCTTTTCCGCGTTGCAAACACATTGTCGTAGCATTTGGGGCAGTAGACCGGCCGACCGTGTGTCCCGGTGAATTCACTCAAACACCAAGCACACACCTCACCGGTCTGGACGCGGGGCGGGAGGCTGGCGGGGGTCGACTCAGGCGGCGCGATCGGCTCCGGAGCGCTTGGCTCTCGCCTCGGCGAGGCGCGCGAAGCGTTCTTCGATGCGGACGCGCAGGTCTTCGCGATCCTCCGGGAGTGACGTCAACGCCTCTTGATAGGATTCTTGGGCTGTGGCCAGGCTGCCGTGCTCCAGCTCCACGTCGCCGAGGGCGATCAGCGCCTCGACGGCGATCGACGGCTCACCGGCGCGCAGCGCCACTTCGACGCTGGTGCGGCAAGTCTCGCGGGCGGCGGGCAGCTCGTTGCGCTGGTGGTGCAGCACGCCGAGGCGCCGCAGACCGACCGCTTGCGCCGCCCAGGCGCCGCACCACGCGGCCTCGGCGACCGCGGCCATGCAGCAGTCCATGGCTTCCCGGATCCGGCCACTCCGCTCGTGCCGCCGGGCCTCTAAGAGAAGCTCAGCGGTGCGCAGAACGCCGTCTACGGTGCGTGCGGTCACGTCCCCATCTCCCTGATTGCCACGGGTGTTTTCGGCCACTGAATGTCCCGACCCCTCAATATTGACGTCGTACCGGCTCCCCGTCTGTGGCGTAGACCACACGGGGTGTAACGCTTGAGACACAAAGCGCCGAGGATTTAGAGTCCTCGGCGCGTCATGCCGAACTATGCCCGAAGGCCTCGTGAGCCGAGGCATGCGGGGAGGGCGCTTCCCGGTCCTTGCTTTCGCCGCTCCCCGCCGCCTCGTATGTCCCAACGCTGCCGGGTTTTCGGGGGGAGGTGTCGGGCGCTGTGCACGGCACCCGGCCGCCGGCGCGACGCCTGGTGACGCCGCCTTAGCCGACGAGAACCTCCCCTATGTCCTTGCTGCCATCCCTGTTAGCAACTAGTGAGCCAGTCCCGCGCTCGGTACGAACTCTTTGCCGCGCTTTGGCTTAGCTAGTCCCGCGGTGCCGCGGCAGGTGTCGAACGTCGGCAACACGCCGCACTTCGACCGGGAATCTGCAGCCTCCGAGCCTCAGTGCGCGCGCGCCGACTCGTGGAACTGCTCCGCTTCGGTCGAGCCCTTCATCGCCATGGACGACGAGCGCCCACCGGTGACGATTTCGGTGATCTGGTCGAAGTAGGGCACGCCGACGAACTCCTGATGCCGCACCGCGTCGTACCCGTCTTTTTCAGCTGCGAATTCCCGCTGCTGCAGCTCCGAGTACGCCGCCATGCCACGGTCCCGGTAGCCCCGCGCCAGCTCGAACATGGCGTAGTTCATCGCGTGGAAGGCCGACAGGGTGACGAACTGGAACTTGTAGCCCATGGCCCCGAGCGCGTGTTGGAACCCGGCGATCTCCGGATCGGAGAGATGTCGCTTCCAGTTGAACGAGGGCGAGCAGTTGTAGGCCATCATCTTGCCCGGGAACCGGGCGTGGATCGCTGCCGCGAATGCCTGCGCCTCGTCCATGTCGGGTTTGCTCGTTTCGAACCACAACAGATCGGCGTACGGCGCGTATGCCAGACCACGAGCGATGGCTTGGCGGATGCCCGGTTGCACGCTGACGAAGCCCTCCGGCGTGCGCTCGCCGATGACGAACTCCCGGTCGTAGGGATCGATGTCATTGGCCAGGATGGTCGCGCTGAGGGCATCGGTCCGGGCGATCAGGATCGTCGGCACGTCCAGCACGTCGGCGGCCAGCCGCGCGGCCACGAGCTTGGTGATGAACTCGCTAGTCGGGACCAGCACCTTGCCGCCGAGGTGGCCGCACTTCTTCAGCGAGGCCAGCTGATCCTCGAAGTGCACGCCGGCGGCTCCCTTCCGGATCATGTGCTTCATGAGCTCGTAGGCATTGAGCAGCCCGCCGAACCCGGCTTCGGCGTCGGCCACCAGCGGCACGATCCAGTCGATGTCGTCGCGCCCGTTCATGTGGTCGAGTTCATCGGCGCGCAGCAGGGCGTTGTTGATGCGTTCGACAAGCCTGGGCACGCTGTCGGCGGGGTACAGGCTCTGGTCGGGATAGGTCTCGAGCGACGTGTTCATGTCGCCCGCCACCTGCCACCCGGAGAGGTAGATGGCCTTCAGCCCCGCTTTCACCTCCTGGACCGCCTGGCCGCCGCTCACGGCGGACAGCGCGGCGACGAACGGCTCGTCGTGGAGCAGGGACCACAGCTTCTCAGCGCCGACTTCCGCCAGGGTATAGGCGATCCCAATCGATCCCCGGAGGCGCCAGACATCGTCCGCGGTATAGGGCCGAGTGATGCCGGACCAGCGTGGACTCGTCGCCCAGCGGCGTTCCAGCTCGGCCACAAACTGCTGCTTTGCCATGCGCGTCCCCTCCAGGACTAGTCGAGATAATCGTATGCGACGGTCGTCAAGAACTCCGGGAACTCCGTTCCCGTCATCATCCGCTCGAAGAG
>DATFGN010000131.1:0-10876 GCA_035249405.1 Gemmatimonadales bacterium | reverse complement strand
GGTCCGCGCGCTCCCGGCGCAAAGCCCCGGCACGCTGGAAATCGGCGGCTTCGGATCGTTCACGCGCTGGGATCGTTCGCTGGGTCTCGACTACTCGGTGGGCGGTGGCGGATGGCTCGGTGTGTTCGTCGCGCCGGGTCTGGCGATCGAGGGCAGCGGCGGCTGGGCGCCCACGGCGGGGCCGTCCTTGCCGAACGGCTCGCTGATTCCCCTGACCGCTCGTCTGGTGTACGCGCGGCCCGTGGCCGGCCCGCTCGCGATCCTCGTGGGCGGCGGGTACGTGCACAACGTGTACGGGAAGACCGGCAACGTGTCGGACGACGGGATCAGCGGCGTGTTCGGCGTGCGGTTAGGCGGGCCGAGTGTCGCCGTGCGCCTCGAGGCGGTGGAGGATTTCATCCCGTCCCCGCGCAATGAGAGCGCGGCGGTTCCGAACAACTGGAACTTCACCGCGCGGGCCGGCCTCACGGCGTATCTGGGCCGCTCGCATCCCAAGGACTCGGACGGGGACGGCATCGTGGATCGGCTCGACGCGTGTGCGGCCACGCCGCCGCGCGAAGCGGTCGATGACAAAGGCTGCGCGCTGCCGAAAGACGCCGACGGCGATGGTGTCGTCGACCGGCTCGACCAGTGTCCCGCGACGCCGACGCGCGACGCGGTGGACACGCGGGGCTGTTCGTTGCCCAAGGACGCCGATGGCGACCGCGTAGCGGACAATCTCGACCGCTGTCCCAACACCGCGCCCGGCGAGGCCGTCGATGCCGCCGGGTGCCCCAAGGACACGGACGGCGACGGCGTGCTGGACTCGGCGGACAAATGCCCGGTCACCACTCCGGGTGAGAAGGTGGATGCCACCGGCTGCACGCCACCCAAGGATCTGGATGCCGACGGCGTCGTGGATAGCGCGGACAAGTGCCCCGGCACGCTTAGCGGCGAACGGGTGGATGCGGTTGGCTGCCCGGCGTTGTTTGTTGGATCCGCGCGCACACTGGTGCTCGCCGGCGTCACGTTCGAGACGGGTCGGTCTACCCTCACGGCGTCAGCGCGTGGGGCTATCGATCGCTTGGTCGTGAGCCTCAAAGCCAATCCCGGCTTGCGGGTCGAAGTGGCCGGGTACACAGACAGCCGCGGTGCGGCGTCGACCAACCTGCGGCTCTCGCAGGCGCGTGCGGACGCAGTGCGCGGTTATCTCATCGAACGCGGCGTGTCACCGGAGCAAGTCGTTGCCCGCGGGTACGGCTCCGAGGATCCCGTGGATACCAATGCCACGGCGGTGGGCCGGTCGAGAAACCGGCGTGTAGAGCTGCATAGGCTGAACTAAAGAGAGTTGTCGAGGGTGTCGAGGTTGGTGGAGGTTGTCGAGGTTTACCTCCACCAACCTCCACAACCTCCAACCTCCACAACCTCGCGCGAACCTCCTTCAGGTAGTCCCCCCGGTGCACGCGTCGCGCCAAAGGTGCTAGCACTTCCGACCAATAGCTTCGACCCCTCTGCGACAGACATCCTTCCAGATGCACCTGGGCGCGGAGTACGGCGCGTCCACAGGATGGCTCATTCCGTCAGAGAGAAGGCTGCTATGAGGTTTCACATTCCTGCGATGATCACCGCACTCGCGGCGCTCGCCGTTGCGCCTGCACCTGGACAGCGCCCTGGCACGGTGGAGATTGGCGCGTTTGGTCGCTATTCCCGGTTCGACCGTTCACTCGGTTGGGACAATGCCTTCGGTGGTGGAGGACGTCTCGGAGTGTTCATCGCTCCTGGACTGGCGCTCGAAGCATCGGCGGCTTATGTGGAGACGAACGGCCCACGGAACACCGTAATCAAAATGGTGCCGATCAACGCGCGGATGCTCTATGTCGTGCCACTGGCCAATCAGTTCGCGTTGATGCTCGGGGCCGGCTACGTCAGGAACAACTACACCAACACGATTGGCTCTTGGGAGGACGGGGCGAGCGGCCTACTGGGACTGCGCTTCGGCGCTGACCGGGTCGCGCTCCGTCTCGAGGCGATCGAGGACTATTTCTCGTCGCCCTTCAATCAGGGCCCGGGAGCGCCCAACAACTGGAACGCCACGGTGCAAGCCGGACTGAGCGTGCTGTTCGGCCGAACCGGTCCCAGGGACGGTGACCACGATGGCGTGGTGGACGGGCTCGACGCTTGTCGCAATACGCCGGAAGGAGACGCGACGGACGGTCGGGGCTGTTCCCTGCCAGAGGACTTCGACCGCGACGGGGTGATCGATGCGACGGACCAGTGTCCCAACACACCGGCGAGTGATCGGGTCGACGCGAGCGGCTGTTCGCTCCCCAAGGACGGGGACGGCGACGGAATCATCGATGCGACTGATCAGTGCCCCAATACCCCGCTCTACGAACGGGTGAATGCCAACGGTTGCGCGCTGGACTCTGACGGCGACGGCGTGGCCGACGCGCTCGACCAGTGCGGTAATACGCCGGTCGGGACCATGGTCGACGCCAAGGGTTGCGAGCTGACCAAAGACTCCGATGGGGACGGTGTGCAAGACCCTGCGGACAAGTGCCCCAGGACGACGGTGGGAGAGCGTGTGGACGCGATCGGCTGCCCGGTACTGTTCCTCGAACGGCAGCGCAGGATCGTGCTGGAGGGCGTCAACTTCGAAACCGCCAGCGCCAACCTCACGGATCAGTCCTACGTCACTCTTGATCGGGTCGCCGCGAGCCTGGCGGCGCATCCCGAGCTTCAGGTAGAAGTCGCGGGCTATACCGACAGCCGCGGCGGCGACCAGTACAATCAGCGGTTGTCGCAGTCCCGGGCGGACGCGGTCCGGGGGTATCTGATCCGGAAAGGGGTTACGGCGGACCGGCTCTCCGCCAGAGGCTTCGGCGAGAACGACCCGATCGACTCCAACACCACCACCGATGGCCTGGCACGGAACCGGCGCGTGGAGTTGCACCGGCTGAACTGAAGAAGGTTGGGAAGGTTGTCGAGGGTGGCGGAGGCTTACCTCCACCACCCTCGCTTTTTTCACCCGAAGTCTACGATTCTGACTTGGAGTATGTCCGGCAGCTGTTCAATGAGAGTGCGCACGCCATTCGCGACGGACTGATCGACGGCGATGGCGGCGAGGGCTTCCCCGCCTGAGGCGGTGCGGCCCTGATGCCAGCTGGCCACGTTCACTCCCGCCTCGCCGAGAATCGTGCCCACGCGGCCGATCACGCCGGGCACGTCCCGGTTGCGGATCACGAGCACCCACCCCGCGGGCACGATGTCGACGCTGTAGTCGTCGATGCGGATCACTCGCCCGTGGGTCGTTCCCACGATGGCCCCGGCAACGCGCGTGCGCCCCTTGGCCGTTTCCACGCCCACCTCGAGCGAGGCTTCGAACCCCGGCTCGGCGGCGCTGGTGCGGCGCGTGAGGCGGATGCCGCGCTCTTCGGCGAGAAGGGGAGCGTTCACGAGGCTCACGCCGGTCTCCCCCAGGCCCGCCAATAACCCTTCCAACGCCGCAATCAGCGCCGGTCGGGCCACGGCTTCGTCCTTGCCACCGTAGGCGATCTCGACCCCGATGACCGGTCCATCGACCAGCGCCAGCGCCAGCCGGCCGAGCCGGCGTGCCAGGTCCAGCAAGGGCGCCCCGCGCCGCAGCACGTCGGCGCCGATACCCGGAATGTTGACGGCGGTGGAGAGATCGCCGTCGATCAGGGCATTGCGCACCGCCGCGCTGATCTCCTGGGACACGCGATCCTGGGCTTCCGACGTCGATGCGGCGAGGTGCGGGGTGAGGATCACGCGGTCGAGCTGGCGCAACGGTGAGTCGGGTGGCAGCGGTTCCTGCGTGAAGACGTCCGCCGCCGCTCCGGCGATCCGCTTCTCCGTGATCGCCGCCGCGAGCGCGGCTTCGTCCACCAGCTCGCCGCGGGCGGTGTTCACGAGAATCGCCGTGGGCTTCATGAGGGCCAGGCGCTGCTGGTTGATCAAATGACGGGTCTGATCGGTGAGCGCCAGGTGGAGCGTGACGACGTCCGCGGCCGCCAGCATCTGGTCCAGCGGCATCGTCTTCACTTGCAGCTCGGCCGCACGTTCCGGCGAGAGGTAGGGATCGTGACCGATGACCACCATGCCGAAGGCTCGGGCGATCGACGCCACGTGTCCACCAATGCGCCCCAACCCCACGATGCCGAGGGTCTTGCCGCGCAGCTCCGTTCCTTCGTATCGCTTGCGATCCCATTCGCCGCGTCGCATCGAATCCGCCGCCCAGGGAATGTGCCGCACCAACGACAGCAGCAGTCCCATGGCATGTTCGGCGGCGCTCACCGTATTGGCGCCCGGGGCGTTCATGACCGCGATGCCGCGTCGCGTGGCGGCATGGACGTCGATCGTGTCCACGCCGATCCCGGCGCGCGCGATCACCCGCAGCTGTGGCGCGCGGTTCAGGAGGTCGGCCGTGACGCGTGTCTCGCTGCGCACGATCAGCGCGTGCGCCCGTTCGAGCGCGGCTTCGAGCTCACCGCGCGGTTTTCCGGCGCAATTCACGACTTCGATGCCGGGCGTCCGCGTCAACAACTCGAGCCCTCCCGGGGCCATCTTGTCGGCGATCACGACCCGAAGCGGCGGCGCGGTAGTCATTGCAGCGCCGCCTCGACCAACGGCAGCAGCTCTTCCAGGGCCGCCACCGTGTGATCACCCATGTGGCCGATGCGGATGGTCGTGTCCTTGAGCGACCCGTAGCCGGAACCGATCGTCCATCCCTGGGCCTTGAGTTTGGCCACGACGTCCTTGGCGCTCTTCCCGGCCGGCAGCTTGAGGCAACTCACCGTCCAGCTGCGCCGCCCCTCGCGCGGCACGTATTCGATCCCGCGGCCGGCGGCCCAGCGCTCGACCGTGCTGCGCATCGCGTCATGGCGTTGCCAGCGGGCTTCGATGCCGCCCTCAGCCGCGATGCGCTCCAGCTGCCGCTCCAGGGCAAAGAACAACGACAGCGCCGGCGTGTTGGTCGGCTGGAATTTGGACATCGCCTTTTCGAAGCTGACGAGGTCGAAATACAGGCCCCGATCCGGCAGCGTCTGCGCCCGCGCCAGCATGCGCTCAGAAGCCATGCCGAGTGCCAATCCCGGCGGCAGCGCGAGGGCCTTCTGCGACCCCGTGAACGTGAAGTCGAATCCCCAGCGATCGGGTTCCACGGGACTGCCGGCCATTGATGTCACGGCATCGACGAGAAACAGCACGTCGTCGAACTCGCGCGCCACCGCAGCCAAGGCGGCGACGTCCTGCAGCACCCCGGTCGAGGTCTCCGAGTGCGCCACCGTCACAGCGTCCACCGGCTGGCGGCGCAGTGTGTCACGCAGCTGGTCGGGCTCCACGGCTTGCCCCAGCGGTACCTCGAGGCGAATGCACTCCTTGCCGGCCGCTGTGACGAGCTCGGCAAAGCGCTGGCTGAAGGCGCCGTTCACGATGGAGACGGCCCGGCGCCGCACGCCGTTGCGCACCGCCATCTCCATGAATCCGGTGGCCGAGGTCGTCCCGATCAGTACGGTGCGGGACGTGCGGGCGAGCGCCTGCAGCTGCGGCGCCATCTGCTGCAGCATCTGCTCCATGGCGCCGGAGCGGTGGCCGATCATCGGGCGCAGCTGGGCGGCCAGCACGTCGGGATGGACGTCGGTCGGCCCGGGGAGGAAGAACTTGCCGAACGCTGCCGTCATGCTTCAGCCTGCGACAGCTGCTCCAGCAGCCCGCCTACCACCACCTCGCTCGTCTTCACCAGCCGGACCCCTTCTTCTCCCCACTCCTTGAGCATCTGCTCCGCCACGTCGCGATCGATCGGCTTCATGGCATCGGAGACAGCGAACAGCCGGATGCCGGGCCGATGCTGCAGGAACCCCTCGATCGCGTACCGGTCGCACACGTCCAGGGCGACGCCGTACAGGACGATGTCTTCCGGAGCGAGCGCGTCCACCACCGGCAAGACGTTGGGGTTGGTGAATACGTCGAACCAGTGCTTGTGGAACAGGATATCGCCCTGGTGGGAGCGCACCTGCTGCGCCAGCGCCTGAGGATCTTTCTGGTCCGGCTCGATCACGATTGGGTTGCGCAGCGCGGTCTCCGGAATCTTTTTCTGGCCCGGCGTGCCGTGCATGCAGTGCAGCGGAAAGGTGTCCTTGAAATTCGGCTGGTCGGACAACTCCCGGTGACCCGGCACGTGATCGTCCGCGCTGGCCACGATGCGGATGCCGTGGCCGTGCGCGTAATCAGTCAACCGTTTGAGGTTCGGAATAATGTGCTCGGCGTCCGGCACATACAGCTTGCCGTCGGCCTTCATGAAATCGACTTGGGTGTCAACGTCCCAGAAGATGACGCGCGCCATGCCAGCTTGCTCCTCGAGATGGATCGAATTCAGGGGAGGCAATCTAACTTACTCGACGCGCTCCAGCCGGGGATTGGGCCGGTAGCTGCGGCCCACCTTGGCGCGTGGTTCGCCCTCCACACGCACGATGTCGGCGGTGAAGTCGAAACGACCCTGGAACAGGCTCGACCCGACGCCGTACATGTCGACCGGAACGCCGGACTCCTCGAACTGCCGGATCTTCTCCACGGTGAAGCCGCCGGACACGACGATCTTGACCTCGTGAAACCCTTCCTGATCCAGCGCGCGGCGCACGTTCCACACGAGCTGCGGATTGACCCCGGTCGGCCTGAAGGACCCCATCTGGGGGACGATCGACCGGTCCACCAGCGTTTCGGACGTATCCAGTCGAACGCCGTAGAGCCGGTCCCCGAGCGCGCGCGCGACCTTGAGAGAAGTACCGACGCAATCGTTCTCGAAATCCACCAGCGTGATCAGCCGCACGCCGTCATCCATATGCTCGGCGAACTTGAGCGAGGCGAGCACCGAATCGCCCCCGTAAGCGGCGATCAACGCGTGCGGCACGGTGCCGATGCCCTCGGATCCCCACCAGGACGCCTGGGCATCGGTCGAGACGCCGATGGCGCCGGCGATGTGGGCAGCGTACCCGTCCCCGGTCTGCACCAGCCAGTGGTCGTGGCGTGCAGGAAAGAACATCACCTGCTTGGGCTTGGCTGCCTCCACGACGCGACGGGTATTGGTGCCGACGCGCGTGCGGCGCGCGAGCACGCCCAGGTACAAGGTCTCGAGGTTGGCGAAGGCGTCGTACGGACCTTCGATCAGCATCACCGTTTCCCAGGGCGCGATCTCGTCGCCGTCGTAGAGCGCGTGCACTTGGAGCTCATCCCAGGATTGGGCGCACAACTTGAGGATCGCGATGGCCTCGTCGGCGCCGCCTAGGGACGCCTGGGACTTGCCGAACACCTGCATGGTGACGCGCGGCCGATGCCCGTCTTTGAGCAGCGTCTCGCGCGCGCGGACGAAGTATTTGTCCGAGTAGTATCCCTCGCGCATGCGCGCCACCGGGAGGTTGAAGATCGCCGGGTCGAGCCGGCGCCGCCGAGCAGAGGTCATGATTGGTTAGGGGAGGTCTTCGGTGACGCGGTAGCGCAGCTGCCGGCGCTGCATCCAGCGCACGGCCAGCGCGTCGGCGAGGGAGCGGAACACGCGATTCCACATGCCGTACTTTGTGGTGCCACTGCGCCGCGGCCGGTGACTGACCGGCACTTCGGTGACGGTGCCGCCATGCATCTTCACGAGCGTGGGGAGGAACCGGTGCATGCCCGTGAACAGCGGCACCGCCCGCAGCGCGTCGGCACGAAACGCCTTGAGGGAGCAGCCGGTATCGCGGATCGTCTCACGGTTGAGGCGATTGCGGACGCCGTTGGCGATGCGGCTCTGGAGACGCTTCCAGGCGCTGTCGGCCCGGGCCGCCCGATAGCCGGCGACTGCGGTCGCGCCGCTTGTGGCCATGGTCTCGAGCAGCGCGGGCACGTCGGCTGGATCGTTTTGTCCGTCGGCATCGAGCGTGACAATGACGTCTCCCAGCGCCGCCTGAAATCCCGCGGCAAAGGCCGCCGTTTGCCCGGCGTTCGCAGCGAACGACACGATGTGGAGCTCGGGACGGTGCGCCTTGAGCGTCTTCAGCTCCTCGAGGGACCCGTCGGTCGATCCGTCGTTCACCGCCACGACCTCGTAGCGACGCTCGCCCAGGGCCGCTCGGATTTCGTCCAACAGCGGGGCCAGGTTCTCCCGCTCGTTGTACACGGGGATCACGAGCGACACGTCAACGGGGCTCGGCATGCGTGAGCTCTGGTGCGTCAGGGTACTTGGCGCGCAGCCGGGCGAGCAGCGCATCGGACTTGGCCGAGTCCTTCTGTCGCGTGCGATAGATCTCGGCGAGCCGGATGCCGACCATGATCTCGTGATGGGGCGCGGTCTCCTGCTCGAGCAGCCGTTCCAGGCGCGCGGTCTGTTCGTCGATGGTCTCCGTGGTCCCAGGCATCGACACGTTGCCCGTGAGCTGATTGGCGAGGAATCGCCCGGCGGGTTCGATCACCTGCGAGTACAGACCGCCGATGAAGCTCCACGCGGCCCACAGGAAGCCCACCAGCGTAACCAGTTTCCATTCGACCTGGCCCGTGCTGACGAGGAGGAAGATCAGCAGCCCGACCGCGACCAGGGCCGACAACCCCAGGAAGCGGCGAACAAACGGACGCTGGGTCTGGTCGTTGAGCACGGCCAGAACCTAGCAAGGTGACCCGGAAGTGGAAATGAGTATTCATCGAGCCGAGTGGAGTGGGCGCCGGACGCGTTGGGCGCGGGGGCGCTCGGGCTGGGACAATACCCTGGGTGCAATGGGGATTGCAGATACTCGGCTCGATCACTACACAATGCAAGTTGACAGCCCACAACATCCCGAGTAAAACCAGTCACTCCCCATTACCACCTGGAGCCGCCGTGCCGCACGACCTGTCTCGCCGCGACTTCATTGCATCGACCGGGCTCGCCGCCAGTGCCCTAACCATCCCCCACCCCATGCGACCACCGCGACCGCTGCCGCGCGCCCGCTGGGCGGCGCAGCCGGTGGTGATCACGTCGGCCAATTCGCTGCGCCCGGTGCAGCGTGCCTACGAGCTGATGGTCCAGGGCGCCGATCCGCTCGACGCTGCCGTGGAAGCCGTGAAGATCCAGGAGCTCGATCCGACCGATACGTCGGTCGGGTACGGTGGGCTGCCGAATGCCGACGGCGTCGTACAGCTCGACGCGTCCTGCATGCACGGGCCCACAAAACGCGCCGGCGCGGTGGGAGCGCTCGAAGGCATCAAGACGCCCTCCGAGGTCGCCAAGCTGATTCTCAAGTACACGAACCACATCTTCCTGGTCGGGGAGGGCGCGAAGCGCTTCGCACTCTCCTACGGCTTCAAGGACGAGGACCTGTTGACTGAGACGTCGCGACAGGCGTGGCTCGAATGGCGCGCCAACCTCGCGCCCAACGACAACTGGATCGATGTGCCGGCCCGCACGCCCATGGTCGTGCACCCTCCGACGGGGACGATCAACTGCGATGCGGTGACCCCCGCCGGCGACATCGCCTCGATCACGACGACGAGCGGGCTCGCCTGGAAGATCCCGGGCCGGGTGGGCGACAGCCCCGTCATCGGCGCCGGGCAATACTGCGACAACACGGTCGGCGCGGCGGGCTCCACCGGGCGGGGCGAGTCGAACATCATGGTGTGCGGCGGGTTTCTGACCGTGGAGCACATGCGTCGCGGCATGAAGCCAACGGACGCATGCCTCGAGACCCTGAAGCGCGTCGTGGCGATGTCCGAGAGCCGGCTGTTGACGCCGGACGGCAAGCCGCGCCTTCAGCTGAACTTCTACGCGGTGAACAAGCGCGGCGAATTCGGATCGGCGTCCTTGTACCCGTCTCGCTTCGCGGTGCACGACGGCACGAGTGCCGGTGCCCGATTCGTGGACACGGCACACCTGTACGAAGGGCCGCAACCGTCTTGAGGCTGAAACCGCTCGCCCCGCTCATGGTCCTGGGCGCGATGCTCGGCCCCGGCCGAGCCGGAGCCCAGCAGGCTGAAGCGCCGCCGTTCTGGGACTACACCTACACGCCGTTCGCCTATTACAGCGCCATCGACGGGTTCTGGCTGTCGGGCCTCGTGCGCGTCTATAGTCCCATCGGATTTCGCGAGCGCCCCGAGCCGTTCCGCGCGGCCGTCACACTCTCCGGTGGCGCCAGCACCAAGGGGAGCTACCTGATCGAGCTCGATGCGCAGGTGCCGGCGCTGTGGGATGGGTGGCGCGTCGGCATCACGTTCGACGCCATGCGCGCCAACCGACTCGGCTATTTCGGCACCGGCAACAACACGGCGTACGACAAGGACAGTACGACCGGGGCCAACCCCTTCTTCTATAGAGTGAGTCGCAAGTCGCAGCTCGCCCGCCTGCAAGTGCAGCGCCGCATCGTCGGACCGCTGCGCGCGCTGGTTGGGGCGACTTTCGAGCACACGTCCTTCCGCGTATTGCCCGGGGACGGCTTGTTCGCGCGCGATCAGGCGGCCGGCGCGGCGGACAGCACGCCGTTCAACGATGCCGCGGTGCGCGCCGGACTCGTCGTCGACACCCGCGACAACGAGCTGGATCCCCACGCCGGCGTATTCGCGGAAGCACTCGTGACCGGCGCCAAGCATTACAGCCGCACGACACTCGGCGCGCAAGCGTACGTGCATCCATTCGAGAAGCTGGTGCTGGCCGGGCGGGTTTTGGGCGAGCGGATGAGCGGCGCGCCCAGCGTGTCCGTCATGCAGGCGATCGAATCGTCCGGGCGACCCTACATCGGGGTCGGTGGGTACCGGTCACTGCGCGGCTACTACGACTCTCGCTTCATCGGGCCGGACAAGCTGTTGGCCGGCGTCGAAGCGCGCTTTGCCCTGCTGTACGCACCAACCCTCTTCGAATTGAAGCTGATTGGCTTCTACGACGTGG
>DATFGN010000130.1:0-2984 GCA_035249405.1 Gemmatimonadales bacterium | reverse complement strand
AAATCGGTCGCTCATCACGAGCATGGGCAGCTCGGGCAAGGCGAGACGGTCGGCGGCCTCGAGGAGCGGATGCCGCCAATCGGGTGTCTCGAGCGGAGTGCCGCGATGGACGACCCGACGCAGGACCAGAGCGCCGAGCGCCAAGCGCCCGAGCAAGAAGACCGCGACCAATCCCCACACCAGGAGCAAGAGCGAGACAATCGTGGCCGGTGTAAGCGACGCGCGTCCCGGCTCGGGAGTCTGGACGGCCATGCCGGACTGGCTCGGCTGTGGCTCGCCAGGCACGCGATCGAGCGTCGCGGGCGTTTCCTGGCGCGCACCCGTCACGGGCGGTAGTGGTTCGACGGCAGCTTGCGGAACCATCCCGACGGCCGCTTCCACTGGCACGACGGCGAGCTGCCAGGGAAGTGCAAGCGAGACGAGGGGAAGCACCAGCACCGTGACGATGCCCACGCCCCAGACGAGATGCCGCAGCGCCGCCGATCCCCGGCGCAACAGGGCAGCGACGACGATCGCGCCAAGCAGCAACACGGTCAATTTGACCAGAGTGGCGAGGACCCAGAAGGGAGCGCTCATCGTCCCTCCTCCCCGGCCTGGCGGATCGCCTTGGTCAAGCGCCGAATCTGGGAATCGTTGAGATCGAGGTCCGACCGGTCGAGGAGGGCAGCCAGCACCTGCTCTGCCGAGCCATCGAAGAACGTGTTGACCATGTGGTCGAGGGCGGCTTTGCGGGCGCGATCTCGTCCCAATGCCGGCGCGTAGACGTAGCGCGGACCGTCGGCGCGATGGGTGATCTGGCCCTTCTCCTTCAGGATGCGGAGGATCGACCGGACCGCCGAGTAGGTGGGCGGCTCCTTGAGATCTTCCATTACCTCGGTCACCGTCGCTTCGCCACGGCGGTACAACACGTCCATCACTTCGCGCTCACGGCGGCTGAGTGGCTGTCTGGTCTCGACCATGGTGCCCTGCTCCATTATGCTGAAATTTCAGCATAACCTAGGGACCCCGCCTGCCGCCGTCAAGCCACTACCCTCTTTTTTGACTTCCCGCCCCCGCCTAACTACCCTTCGCACAGCTCGACACGCCGCGCCGCGTGCCGAAACCAGCAAACGTCAAGCGGGACTTGGCCAATGCGCCGGTCCCGCTTGTGTTTTGACAGTCTCCAGGGAGGTCCATGCCCAAGGAACAGGCGATTGAAATCGACGGCATCGTCAAGGATGTGCTTCCCAACACGACGTTTCGTGTCCATTTGCCCAATGGCCACTACGTGCTCGCCACCATCGCCGGCAAGATGCGCCGCTTTCGCATCCGCGTGCTGGCCGGCGACCGCGTGACCCTCGCGATCTCGCCGTACGATCTCACCCGCGGGCGCATCACCTTCCGGCACAAGTGAACCGCTCTCAATCGGAGCTCGGGCGCGCGGGCATGGTCTCGGATGGCGGTCCGCCGTTCTGCAGAGCCTGCGGCCAACGGCTGCGCTTCACGATCGACCGCACCGGCCGCACGTTGGAGTCTTGCGCCTGCGGATACCGCGCCTTCGTGCCGACCCAGCGAGGACCGCTGGAAGAGCCCAAGCCCGGCCCAGGAAAAGGGATTAGGTCGCCAACAGGGCCTTGAGCTTCCGAACGTAGTAGCGGCTCGATACGAGGACGGCGCCCGAGCGGAGCGTGAGACTGTAACTCGCCTTGCCGTAACGCTCGAGACTCGTGATGGCGCGAACATTGACGAGCGCCGAGCGCCGGATCTGCACGAACGCCCCCGCGCCGAGCTGCGCGGCCAACCGCGTCAGCGGACCGCGAATCACATGCTCCTCCGCCCCGACGTGCAGCCGCACATAGTTCCCCGCCGCTTCGATCCAGTCGAAGGCCGCCGTGTCCACAAAGAACAGCTTGCCGTGCTCCCGCACGACGACGCGCTCGAGCGGCTCGCGGCTCCCCCGCGCGCCGGGCAGGTCGCGCAAAACGCGGTCCAACCGATCCGCAACGGGACGCCGGCGAACGACTTCGGCCGTCGCCCGATCCATCGCGTCGCGAAAGCGATCGGGGTCGATCGGCTTGAGCAGGTAGTCCACGGCGTGGACTTCGAACGCCCGCACTGCATGCTTGTCGTACGCCGTCACGAAAATGACGGCGGGCATCGCCTCGATCCCCACACGCTCGATCACATCGAATCCAGTCAGACCAGGCATCTGAACATCCAGGAGCACGAGATCCGGGTTCGACTCGACGATCGCCCGTACGGCGTCGCCTCCGTTGGCGCACTCGCCCACGATCTCGACGGCCGGCACGCGCTCCAGCTCCTGGCGTACGCCGCGCCGCGCGAGCGACTCGTCATCCACGATGAGCACCCGCATCGATCAGCTGGTGTGGTAGGGCAGCACGAGCTCGACCATGGCCCCTCCCTCGGGGCGGGGGCTCAGGATGAGGGACTGTCGATCACCGTAGAGCCGCGCCAGACGCTCCTTCGTGTTGGCGAGCCCGACCCCTTCGCGTGCGTTGGTGTCCAGTAGCAAACCGCGACCGTCGTCCCGGACACCGATCACGAGCGCATCCCCGTCGCGCCGCGCCGTCACCGTGATTTCCCCGCCGTTCTCCGACCCCTCGAGTCCATGGCGGATCGCGTTCTCGGCCAGCGGCTGCAACACGAGGGTGGGTACAAGGGCGTCCGTGACTGCCGGGTCGATTTCGAAGCGCACGCGCAGCCGGTCCCCAAACCGCGCCCGCTGGATCCCGAGATAGGCCTCCAGCAAACCGAGCTCCGCGGCCAGCGGCACCTCGTGTCCCTCGCCGCCGCCCTCCATGCTGGCCCGCAGCAGCTCACTCAATCGCAACACCATTTGTTTGGCTCGCGCCTGATCATCCACGGTGAGGACGGAGATCGCGTTGAGCGTATTGAAGAGAAAATGCGGCTGCAGCTGCGCTCGCAGCGCGTTCAATCGCGCATCCGCCAGCGACGCCTCGAGCTGGGCGGCCTGCAGCCGCTCG
>DATFGN010000129.1:0-2901 GCA_035249405.1 Gemmatimonadales bacterium | reverse complement strand
GTGGTGCGCGTGCTCAAGCCCGAGGAGTACGAGGTCAACCTCTCCGAGCAGCTCGCCGCGTAGCAACACGAACGGGCGGCACGATTGCAGTGCCGCCCGCCGTGTTGTGGTGAGCCCGATCCGCGCAGTCCAGGACGCTCCCCGTCTCCGACTACGTCCTCACGAGCTCACACGCCTGGTGCTAGTCGTCGTCGTGATCCCGGTGGTACCGGCCGCGGTCGCGGTCGTACACCCGGTAGTCATCGTCGTCCCACGCCCGCCAGCGGCCGTCGTCGTAGCGATAGGAGCGCACGTACGAGCCGCCGTCGACCTCGATCACCCGAATGACGCGCGGGTGGTGATGGCGGTGCAGGTGCGTCCGGTAGATCTCCAGCGAGACGAACCGCTCCTCGCAGTACGGGTCGTAGTAGGCGTAGCCGGCCGGAGCGGCATGCGCGAGCGCGGCGCCCAGGAACAGCCCACCCAGGAACCCGGCGATCGCCGGGCCGGCACTCGAGCGCCGTACCACGTAGACGCTGCCATGGCTCCGATGGTTTGAACGGTGGTACCCGCCCTTGTAGCGACGGCCGCGATCCGCCATGGCCGCGGGCGCCACCAGGGCCGTCATCATGGCGACCACCAGCACGACGGCCATCCAGCGCGTAAGTCTCATCGAAGGCTTCATCGCTTCCTCCTCGTTCCATGCGGCAAGGGCTGCAGACGTCCTTGAGCAGTCCGCGTGCCATGGGGGTATCGGGGACGGGGAGGCGTTGCGCCTCAAGCGCTTGGAGCCCCCGGGGCCTCGCGGGGGCGCCCGGCGCGGCCGGGGAATGTGGCGTCCGCGCTACAGGTCGCGCCGAATGGCCGCGACGGATCCAGGGGGATAGATCCGCCGGGCGGAAGAGGTCAGTTGCTCGTGACGGTGTGCGTCGATCCGTTGTTGGTCCAGGTGACCGTGCCGCCGGGCGCCACGAGAGCGGTCGCGGGCGTGAAGACGTTGTCGGTGATGGTCACCGCCGCGGTGGCGGGATGGCCGGTCTGGACGTGCACGGAGCCGTTCATGCCGCCGTGGATGGTGCAGTGGTAGTTGTAGGTGGCTGGGTCGGTCATCGGGAAGGTGTGCGCGAACGTGGTGCCGCCGCCATTGATGTTGCCCGAGTCCAGCTCCCTGGCCGCCGGCGGTCCGGTCGGACCGGGGTTGTCCTTGCCGCAGGACACCGCCAATCCGGCCACGGACAGCAAGGCCAGGGTGACGGCGATGCGGATACCGCGATGTCGCTTCATGATTCCTCCGTTCGAGAGCGCCCGGAACGAGGGGGACGTCCCGTTGGATGCGCGGCCCGAGGCGAAGGAGTATAGAACGACGGCGTTGCGCTAGTGGACGTGCCGCCGCCAGCGGCTGCGACTCCACGGGCCGCGGACCGCGCGCACCAGCGGGGCGCCCTCGGCGTCGGTGATCGTCCACTCGGTCCGCCAGAAGGAGGGGTGCACCCGCAGTGGCGCGGGCCCGCGGCCACGCGACCACTCCAGCACGGTGGCCTTCATGATGGACCGTCCTCCCGGGGCGGCGCGCCTTCCGGCCCGCCGCGGCGAAGCCGTCCCTCGCGCTGCAGCGCGCGGCGCAGCAGGAACTCGATCTGCGCGTTGACGCTGCGCAGGTCGTCCGCGACCCACTTCTGCAGATCCGCGAGCAGCCCGGGATCGACCCGCAACAGGAACGGCTTCCGTTCCGCCATGACGTCACATCCGCTATTGGTACAGCGTCCCGGTATTGACCACCGGCTGGGTGTGCTGATCGCTGCACAGCACCACGAGCATGTTGCTCACCATCGCCGCCTTGCGCTCGTCGTCCAGGGTCACGACGTTCTTCCTCGCCAGCTGCTCGAGGGCCATTTCGACCATGCCCACCGCGCCTTCGACGAAGCGCTGGCGCGCAGCCACGATCGCGGTCGCCTGCTGGCGGCGCAGCATCGCGCCGGCGATCTCGGGCGCATACGCGAGGTGACTGATACGTGCCTCGATGACCTCGATGCCCGCCTTGGTCAGCCGCTCCTGGATCTCCTTCTTGATCTCACCCGCGATCTCGGCGGTGTGGCTGCGCAGCGCCATCTGGCCGTCGACATCGTGAGCATCGTACGGGTAGGACGTGGCGAGATTGCGCAGCGCCGCCTCGCTCTGCACGTGCACGAAGTTCTCGTAGTTGTCGACCTCGAACACCGCCTCGGCGGTGTCCGTGACCTTCCACACCACGACCGCGGCGATCTCGATCGGGTTGCCGACCTGGTCGTTCACCTTGAGCTTGGCGGTCTCGAAGTTGCGCACCCGCTGGGAGACCTTGCGCTTGGTGCTGAAAGGGTTCACCCACTTGAAGCCGGGGTCGCGCACCGTGCCGACGTAGCTGCCGAAGAGCTGGACGACCTTGGCTTCGTTCGGATTGACCACGAACAGCCCGGCGAAGCACATGAGGCTGACCGCCCACCCGAACCCCCAGCCCGCCATCGCCCATCCCTGGTCCGCGCGCGCCGCGCCCACGAACAGGTAGATGAACACCAGGCTGAGCACCGTGAGCAGCAACAGCATGAACACGCCGGACAACGGTTTGATCTCTCTCTCGCGGATCATTGGCCCCCTCCTTCAAGGGTGATTACCATGTGCAATCACTATGATGTCATACGTATCGGACGGGATTCCAGTTTCGTTGAGCCGATTCGGTGTGGATGACCCATATACGATTGTGGAATATAGCTTTAGCGGCGTAACAGCCGAAGCCGCTCCAGTGCGGGCTGGTTGCCGGGATCCAGGCGCAGCACCTCCTCGAGGTCCGCGACGGCCCCGGCGGTGTCGCCGACCACCATCCGGCTGCTGCCCCGGCCAAACAGCGTGAGCAGGTCGGTGGCGCCCGAGGCGAACGCGCGATCGAAC
>DATFGN010000128.1:0-3183 GCA_035249405.1 Gemmatimonadales bacterium | reverse complement strand
CCCACCAGGCGTGGCCCGATGTCGGCTTTGCCGCGCAACAACAGGCGTGGCTCGATGCCGCCGAGCTGGGCGACGACAAGTGGGAGCGCGCGTTCGCGATGGCGGATCGGGTGCGAGCCGGCTTCGCGGGGTTGCTCGAAGATCGGGACGGGCATATCGCGCTCGGCGCCAACACGCACGAGCTCCTGGTGCGGTTCCTTTCCGCGCTGCCGCTCGGGCAACGGCCCCGTATCGTGACGACGGACGGCGAGTTTCATACCGTGCGACGCCAGCTGGACCGTCTCGCCGAAGAAGGCACCGAAGTGATTCGCGTGCCGACCCGGCCCGCCGCGCAGGTGTCTGAGCGGCTGGCCAAGATGGTGACGGACCGGACGGCCGCGGTCATCGTATCGGCTGTCCTGTACGAGAACGCCCACATCGTGCCGAACTTGCGCCTCGCCTTGGACGCCTGTCGCCGGCTCGGGGCCGAGTTTCTGGTCGATGCCTATCACGCGCTCAACGTCGTGCCCTTCTCGCTCGTGACCGAGGGGCTCCTGGACGCCTACGTCGTGGGCGGCGGCTACAAGTACTGCCAGCTCGGCGAAGGCAACGCCTTCCTAAGGATTCCGAAGGACTGTACGCTCCGGCCCGTCGCCACGGGCTGGTTCAGCGAGTTTCACCTGTTGTCAGAACCCCTGTCCGGCACAGCCGTCCCGTACGGACCAGGGCCGGACCGGTTTGCGGGTGCGACCTACGACCCGACGAGTCACTATCGTGCCGCCCGAGTGTTCGAGTTCTTCGAGCAGCAGGGACTTTCCCCCGCCCTGCTGCGAGCGGTCAGCCGACATCAGATTGGCGTTCTGGCAGCGAGCTTCGACGCACTGGGCATCGATCCCAAGGTGCTGGGACGCGATCGACGAGTGGGGCTGGAACACGTGGGTGGGTTTCTGGCGCTGTACACCCCGGCGGCGGAGGCCGTGTGCCGCGCCCTGCGCCTCCGGGGAGTGTCGGCGGATTATCGCGGGAAGACGCTACGGCTGGGACCGGCTCCCTACCTGAGCGACGAACAGCTACAGGAAGCCATTGCCCACCTGGGAGAGGCTGCGAAGCAATAACTCACGGACAGGGAGGGATTCGAACCCTCGGTACCCTTACGGGCACACCGGTTTTCGAGATTGCTTGGGTCCTTTGCGTCCATTGCCATCCCGTTGCATCCGTTCACGCTTCCCCCACTCAGACTTGTAGCTCGTTGTGCTCAATTTGCGTCTATTCTCGCGCCGGTATGCCCACGGATTTGCCCACGGTCTCAGCCTAGGACGGCCTGACTCGCAGGCTTCGGCTCGACCAGAGCGCGCAGGTGCTCTTTCACGAGGTGCATGTAGTGCATCGTGGTCTTCAGGTCGGCGTGGCCAACGGCCTCCTTCACGAGCACCACGCTCTTGCCCTCAGCGAGCCACGTCGTAATGCGGCGGTGCCGGAGGTCGTGCATCACCCATCCGGCGGGCACCTCGGCCAGTTGAGCCGCCACGCGGACCGCGAAACGGAAGGACTGGACGCGGTCGCCTGCGTGGGACCGGCGGCGCGTGTGCTCGTGGTGGAACACGTACTCTGGCCGCACGCCGTCGTAGGCGGCGAACCGGCACCGCGCGAAGTGCGCCCGCAGCGCATCCCGCAACTGAGCGGTCATCGGGACGTGCCTGGACCGCCCCCCCTTGACCCGGTGCCCATTCCGGCCGGAGACGATGTTGACGAACCCAGCGTCTAAGTCCACGTCCTCCCAGCGCAACCACAGCACCTCTGATTCACAGCGTGCGCCGGTCTCGCCGGTGAACAGGACGTAGAGCCGGACCATCGGATCATGACAAGCCGTGACGAGCGCGTCGTACTGTTCCTGCGTCAGGATCACGGGCTGGCGCGAGTCAGACTTCTCGACCCTCACCTGCCCCACAGGATTCCCTTCCCGCCACTCGCGCTCCTGCGCCACCTCAAAAAGCAGGTGCAGCACGGCGCGGTCCTTGGCAAGGGTGCGGTTGTGCAGCGGCTTGGTCCCGTCGAGCCGGTGCGTGCGTCGCCAGTCCAGGTAGTCCCCCACGTCCGCCCTACGCACACGCTCCAGCATTGGGTCGCGGAGGCGCTCCACGAAGAACGTGCGGATCGGTTTCAGGCTGTCGCGATAGGCGAGTTGGGTGCCGGGCGCGAGACGCGGCAACTTCTCCATCTCGAAGTACCTGAGTAGGTCGCCCATTCGAACACCGACGGCCAGCCCGTCGGTCGCGCGCACGCGGTGGCGGTCCAGTTCTTCGAACTTCTTCCGCGCCCACGCCTCGGCCTCGCGGCGGTCCGCCGTGGGGACCGTGTAGCGGTGGTACTTGCCCCCGACGCAGACGCGCCAGCGCCAACTCTGGCCGCGTCGCTCAAAGTGCCCGGGAGCTTTCTTGCTGCGTGCCATACGTCATCTCTCCTTTGTCCGGCGCTGGAGGAAGGCACGAACCGCCTCCTCGATGAGCGCCTGAATTGTGGTGTCCTGTTCTGCCGCTCGGACCTTCAACTGGCGGGCGAGCGGCACCGGCAACCGCACGCCGACGAGCACCCGCTCGGGGAGGCTTCCCATCGCAGCGACTCCTGTCGGTTTGTTAACAAGCTAGCACAAACCCGGAAGGGGACAACTCTAACCCTCCTCCATCCGCTCGATCCATAAGCGAACCTCCCCGGCCTCGAACACGAGTTCTCCGCCCAGTCGTCGAGCGTGCAGGCGATGCGGTCCCCGCTTCTCTGCCACCGCCCGGTAGACCCACGAGCGCGGGCGGCCAAACGCCTCCGCCACGTCGGACACGCCGAGCCGGGTCTCAGGCGGACAGGTCCACAGTCGCTCCCGCCACGTGATAGTGGCGCTGGGTGACGAGGTGCCGTCACCGTTCCGGCCGAGCGCCTGCATCTCGGCGACGACGAAGCGCAGGACTTCTGCGACGGGAGCGGTCGAGTGCATCCGCTCCGCCTCTGCGACGCGCGCTTCGAGCCGGGCGAGGAGTTCGTTGGTCGTCATGCGAGCCCTGCCGAGTAACCGGGGCGGGCGGTGGGCTTCTCGACCCAGTACATCACGCCCCTTGCGCGCCTCACGCCCAGAAGGCGACCCCGGCCCGTCATCGCGACGCCAGTTCCTTGCCGCTCGCGCGTACGGCTCAGGCCTTCGACTTCGCGCCGTCC
>DATFGN010000127.1:0-2938 GCA_035249405.1 Gemmatimonadales bacterium | reverse complement strand
AGCCGGATCAGAATCATCACGGCCTCGGTCTCAAGGGCATGCGAGAACGTGCCGCGCTGCTCGGCGGCGCGGTGCAGCTCGAATCCCAGCCCGGGAACGGGACCGTCATCACGGCCCGCGTTCCGCTGCGCCGGACGTAGCGTACTGAGCCGAAGATCCGCGTGCTGATTGCCGACGATCACGCCGTGCTCAGAGCCGGCCTCCGGATGCTGATCGAGGCGCAAGCCGACATGAAAGTGGTAGGCGAGGCCGCGGACGGCGCCGAGGCGGTGAGCCGGGCCCGGGAGCTCGCGTCCGACGTCGTGGTGCTGGATCTCTCCATGCCCGGTCCACCCGGAACGGCGACCATCGAGCGGCTGATGGGTCTGGACCCGAGCCCGCGCATCCTCGTGCTCACCATGCACGACGATCCGGCGTACCTGCGCTCCGCGCTCCAGGCCGGGGCGGCGGGCTACATCGTCAAGAAGGCGGCGGACGTCGAGCTGCTGGACGCGATCCGCGTCGTCCACCGGGGCGGCAGCTTCGTGAATCTGACGCGTCCCGGGGAGTCGCCGCTGCCCTCTCCGCGCGGAGCTGACACGGGTTCCCGCGCCGCGCCGACGGCCAGAAAGCCCAAGCCGCTCAGCCAGCGCGAGATGGAAGTGCTCCGGTTGCTGGCGCAGGGCCATACGAATCAAGAGGCCGCGGACCAGTTGGCCGTGAGCATCAAGACCATCGAAACCCACCGCAAGCGATTGAGTGACAAGCTCGGCCTCAAGAGCCGCGCCGAGCTGTTTCGTTTCGCCGTCGAGTCTCGCCTCCTGTAAACGAACCCCGTAGCGGTCGCCTCCGGTGTCAGGAAAACCCTGACCCCGGGGCCCTGGCGTTGGGGACCTTTCCCTGATCGCGGCCGCTGCTCCGCCTCCTAGCTTTGAACTCGTACCAACAGGAGCACGGAGCCCACGGTGGGAAACCGCATCAATGCCTACCGTCACCGGACCGAAGCGGCCGTGTCCCTGTCGTAGGGACTCGAAGGAGACAGCGTGTTGCTCATACTGTGCGCAGTACTGGTCGTCGCCTGGTTGATCGGGTGGGCCGGCTTCCACATCGCGGCCGGTGTCATTCATCTGCTGCTGTTTGTCTCAGTCGCGGTACTCGTCCTCCACTACGCGGATCGGCGACGGACCTGAGGGTGCGGGGCGGGCGGAAATGGGGCCGCTCGGTATCTTACATCACCACGGCCGCCCCACGAACGTGAAACGCGGAGTCTCTTTTTGGCGAAACGCATACGGGTGCTGGTCATCGATGACAACCGCCTGGTCCGCGAGGGGCTCGGTGCCCTGATCGATGCGGAGCCAGATTTGAAAGTCGTGGCGTCCGCAGAAGACACCGCGACCGGCGTCATTCATTTGAAGCAGCTGACCCCCAACATCGTGCTGGTGGATGCGGCGTTGGACAACGGCGACAGCTACCGCTGCGTGGAAACCCTGCGCAAGGCTGGACCCGAGGCGCGGGTGATCGTGATGGACCTCCTGCCCGCGCCCGAAGAGGTGATCGAGTTCGTGAAGGCCGGCGCGAATGGATTCATCATGAAAGACGCGACGGTCGAGGACCTCGTGAGCACGATCCGCTCGGTCGCGTTAGGGGCGGACGTGGTCCCGCCCGCTTTGACCGGGACGCTGCTGTCGCATATCGCGCAACAGGCGGTGGTGCGTCAGCTGCCGGGCGTGGCGGAGGCGGTGCGGATGACCAAGCGCGAGCGGGAGATCATGAACCTGATCGCCGAGGGGCTCAGTAACAAGGAGATCGCGCAGCGGCTCAGCATCGCGACCTACACCGTCAAGAGCCATGTGCACAATATTCTGGAGAAGCTGGCCTTACACAGCCGGCTGCAAATCGCGGCGTACAGCCACCGGACCGGGACTCCTCCCCAGACGGCATAGGCGGTTCCGGCCGACCAACGCGGAGCCTGCGCTGGCGAAACACATTCGAGTGCTGGTCATCGACGACAACCGGCTGGTCCGCGAGGGACTTGGCGCCCTGATCGATACGGAAGCGGACCTGAAGGTGGTCGCGTCCGCGGAGGACATGGCCACCGGCGTCACCCGCTTGCAGCAGCTGACTCCCCACATCGTGCTGGTGGATGCGGCGCTGGACAACGGCGACAGCTATCGGTGCGTGGAGGAATTCCGCAAGGTCGCCCCGGAGACCCGGGTGATCGTGATGGATTTGCTGCCGGCGCCCGACGGCGTGATCGAATTCGTCAAGGCCGGGGCGCACGGATTCATCATGAAAGACGCGACGGTCGCGGATCTCGTGAGCACGATCCGATCGGTCGCGTCAGGCGCGACCGTGGTTCCCCCTGCCTTGACTGGGACCCTGCTCACGCACATCGCGCAACAGGCGGCGGACAACCGCTTGCCGGATGTCACGGAAGCGGTACGGATGACCAAACGCGAGCGGGAGATCGTGAACTTGATCGCCGAGGGGCTGAGCAACAAGGAGATCGCGCAGCGGCTCAGCATCGCGACCTACACCGTCAAGAGCCACGTGCACAACATTCTGGAGAAGCTGGCCTTGCACAGCCGGCTGCAGATCGCCGCGTACAGCCACAAGGCTGGGCCCCCCCCGGCCGCGTAGTCGCGGTTCAGGCCGCGCGTGGCGCCCCGTTGGCACGGGTGGATTTTCCCGCCGGGCGCTTGCTGGCCTTCGTGGTCGGCATGGTAAACCGCGCGGGACCGGTGAGGGCAAAGTCCATGTTGAGGTGCTTCAACTCCCGCTCGATCGCCCGATCCACGTCGTGCACCTGGCCCGGGTTGTCGGTGACGACCAGGATATGGGTGATGTTGGTCTCCACGACGATCCGACCCGTCCACAGGTCCCCGCCGCGCTGTGCCGCGAGCCGTGCGCGGCGCAGGAGGGCCCGGATCTTGTTGAACCGCGGCTCAGGCTGCGGTGG
>DATFGN010000126.1:0-5396 GCA_035249405.1 Gemmatimonadales bacterium | reverse complement strand
TGCCGGGTCACGGACAAACCGGAATGGGGAGCGGATGCGATCTTCACCGTGTCACACGACACGATGACGTTTCACAGTTATTTCAAGCTTCCCGTGCCGCAGACACCCAACGAGAACTGCGTCGCGCACAACGGGACCCTGATCCCGATCCCCGGCCGTGACATCATGGCCCAGGGATGGTACCAGGGAGGCATCTCCGTCTTCGAGTGGACCGACCCCGCTCATCCGAAGGAAATCGCGTACTTCGACCGCGGCCCGATGGATTCGACCAAGCTGGTGGGCGCCGGGTCGTGGGCCGCCTACTGGTACAACGGCTACATCATCAGCTCGGAGCTCGCCCGCGGGCTCGACATCTTCGAGCTCGTTCCGAGCGCGCTCCTGTCGCAAAACGAGATCGACGCGGCCTAGCTGATTCACTTCGACTACCTGAACGCTCAGGATCAGCAGCAGCTCGTGTGGCCGGCGAGCTTCGTCGTGGCGCGGGCGTACGTAGACCAGCTGGCGCGATCGGGCGGCCTGGCGTCCGCGCGCGTGAGCGTGGTTCGGGCCGATCTTGCACGCGCGGAGCAGATCTCCGGAGCGGCACGACAGGAGGCGCTGACCCGGCTCGCGGCGCAGCTGACCGAGGAGGCGGCCACGGCTGGTGATCCGGCCAAGGTGCGCACGCTCGCCGCCGCGGTGACGGATCTGGCGAACGCCGGGCGCTGAGCACGCCGCGGCGCCTTCCGGTTTGGGCGTTCGTCTCGGCGGCCTGGTTCGTTCCCGCGATCCTCGCCGCGCTCAAGGAGTACGCGCAGGGCCTGCTCGCGACCGGCTCCCCGCCGAGCGCGCGCATGCTCGTCTGGCAGGGCGGTGACTGGCTGGTCTACGCGCTGCTGACCCCGGCGGTCTTTTGGTTCGGGCGCCGGGCGCCGCTTACCAAGGGATCGATCGCCCGGCGCGTGCCACTGCATCTGGCTGCCTCCATTCTCCTCTGCGCCGGTTGGGCGCTGGGGGGCACGCTGCTCAGCCTGGCGTTGTTCGGCCAGACTCCGTACGGGGGTGGGGTACTGAGCTGGTTCCTCTCTTCGTTGCCCTTCGGCGTGGCGGTCTATTTCGCCGTGCTCGGCGTCGAGCATGCGGTGACGTACTTCGTCGAGGCTCGGGAGCGCGAGATGCAAGCGGCCCGGCTCGAAGCCCAGCTCGCCGACGCCCGCCTCGGCGCCCTGCGCATGCAAATGCAGCCGCACTTCCTGTTCAACAGCCTCAACGCCATTACGGTGATCGTCCGCGACCGCGACCCGGCCACCGCCACGCGCATGCTCGAGCAGCTGGGCGAGATGTTGCGCCGGGTGATGCGGGCCGACCGCCCGCAGGAGGTGCCCTTGGCTGACGAGCTGAGCTTCGTCCGCCAGTATCTGGGCATCGAACAGGTCCGCTACTCCGATCGACTGCGGCCGGAATTCGCCGTCGCCCCGGGTGTGGAGGGCGCCGCGGTGCCCGAGTTTCTGTTGCAGCCGCTGGTCGAGAACGCGATCCGGCACGGACTCGCCAAGCGAGTGACCGCGACCTTGGTTCGTGTCGAAGCGCGGCGCGAGGGCGAGGAGCTGATCCTGGTGGTGATCGACGACGGCCCGGGGCTCGGCCCCGGCGGTACAGCCGAAGTGAAGGAAGGCGTTGGGCTGGGCAACACCCGGGCACGGTTGGCGACGCTGTACGGACCGCGCGCCCGGCTGGACTTGGCTGAGAGTCCAGGCGGCGGCACCCGCGTGACCGTGCGCATCCCCTTCCGCGAGCCGGAGCCGGCGCGTGGCTGAGATCCGCGCGTTGATCGTGGACGACGAGCCCCTGGCGCGACGCGGGATCCGGCAGCTCCTGGCCCCGTTTCGTCAGGTCGAGGTCGTTGGCGAGTGTCGCGATGGACGCGAGGCGATGCGGGCACTCGCAACCCTGAAACCCGACCTTGTGTTTCTCGACATCCAGATGCCCGGTCTCGACGGCATGGACGTCACCCGACTGCACGGCGTGGAGCGGATGCCGGTGATTGTGTTCGTGACGGCACACGAAGAGTTCGCCGTCCAGGCGTTCGAGGCACGCGCGTTGGACTACCTCGTGAAGCCGCTTTCCGAAGCCCGCTTCCGCATCACGATCACGCGCGTCCTGAAGCAGCTGAGAGCACGCGCGAGCCACCGCATCGTGGTGCCGACCAGGGGCGGGGAGGTGTTGCTCGATGCCGGCGAGATCGACTGGATCGAAGCCCAGGACGATCACGCGGCGATTCATGCCGGCGCCAGGCGGTTCCGCGTACGGCAGTCCCTGAGCGAGTTCGAGACGCAGCTCGATCCCGAACGATTCGCCAGAATCCATCGGTCCGTCATCGTCCGGCTGGACGACGTGCGCGAGCTGCGGACCGATCCCCGCCGAGGGCCGTTGATCCGTCTGCGCGACGGTACGAATCTGCCGGTCAGCCGGCGCCGCCTGGCGCAGCTCAAGACACGGCTCCGGCCCACCAGCCGTTCACCGCGCCGTTCCCTCCGCTCACCGCGCCACGTTTGACGGATTGAGCAGGGTGGGGCACGTTCCGGACGGTGACTGCCTCCACCAGTACCACACGGGTCAACTCCGTCGATCTGATTCGCGGGGCGGTGATGGTGCTGATGGCGATCGACCATGTCCGCGTCTATTCAGGTCTGCCCGCGGGCGGCCCTACAGCTGGAATCTTCTTCACGCGGTGGGTGACCCACTTCTCCGCGCCCGCCTTTTTCTTCCTTGCCGGGACCAGCGCGTTCCTGTACAGCCGCACGCATCGCGATGTGTCCCGGTTTCTCCTGACGCGCGGCGTTTGGCTGGTACTGCTCGAGCTGACCGTGATTCGGGTGGCGTGGACATTCAATTTCGATTTCGCGCATTACATGCTCGCCGGGGTGATCTGGGCGCTCGGCTGCTGCATGATCCTGATGGCAGGCCTCGTGAAGCTGCGGGTGCGCACGGTCGCTGCCATCGGCGTGGCCGTCATCATCCTGCACAACGCGGTCATGCCGTCGCTCGCTCCACACCTCCCCGCCGTGCTGCGGAAGACTCTCTACGTCGGATTCTTTGAGGGGCCGATCGGCCCGTTGATCGTGTTGTACGTGATCATCCCCTGGATCGGAGTCATGGCGGCAGGCTACGCGTTCGGAAAGATCCTCACGCTCGAGCCGGCGCGCCGCGACCGCCTGTGTCTCCAGATTGGTCTCGGGGGGATCGCCCTGTTCCTGATCCTGCGCGGATTGAACCTGTATGGTGATCCGCGACCGTGGCAGGCCGGCGTCCAGAATCCGGACGGTGGTCCGGGGATGCCCGGGTTCCTGTCGTTCCTCAACACGACCAAGTACCCGGCCTCGCTGCTGTTCCTGTTGATGACGCTGGGTCCGTCCATCGCCTTGATTCCAGTCCTGGAACGTGCGCGCGGGATGGTGGCCAGGTGGATCACGGTGTTCGGCCGCGTGCCGTTTTTCTTCTACCTGCTTCACATCCCGCTCATCCATGGGCTCGCGCTCATCGTGTCCGGGATCCGACACGGATCGATCGATCCGTGGTTGTTCACCAACCACCCCATGGCGAACCCGCCACCGCCGGACGGCTACACCTGGAGCCTCGGTCTCCTGTATGCGGTCTGGGCGGTGGCGATCGTGCTGCTGTATGTCGCGTGTCGTTGGTACGCCGATCTCAAGAGCAGGAGGACCGACTGGTGGCTCCGCTATCTCTAACTCGACTTCTGGCCATGACCGGAGTCTTGGGCCTGGCGCCGGCGAGGAAATGAGCCAAGAGCAATTCGACAGGCTGGCCCAGGACCTAGTGGCTGCGTACAACCGTGCCGACGCCAGTGCGCTGCAGCGGATCGCCGACCATTACCGGCTCCAGACGCCGCAGGGCGGGTTGTGGAGCGCGACGGTAGACCAGCTGCGGGCCGGTGTCCGGCAACGGCTGCGACGCACCCGGCTCGCGAAACTGTCCTTGATCGATGCCCGCCGGGTGGTCGCCCAGGAGGAGGGGTTCGAAACCTGGAAGCCCCTCACCCGGTTTCTCGCGGAGATCGAACGCCCGGATGCTCCGATCGCCCGGTTCGAGGCAGCCGTCGACGCGATCATCTCCGGTGATGCCACCACCCTCGAGCGACTGTTGCGTGATCATCCCGAGCTGACTCGCGCGCGCTCCTCCCGCGAGCACGGCGCCACGCTCCTCCATTACGTCTCAGCCAATGGCGTCGAGAACTCTCGACAGAAGACCCCGACGAACGCGGTAGCCATCGCCAAGCTGCTGATCGCCCACGGTGCGGAGGTGGATGCCGACCTCGCCCCCGGAAAACGATATCCCAAACGCTCGGGGTCGACGACGCTGGGCCTCGTCGCGACCGGCGTCCACCCGGCCGTGGCCGGGGTGCAGATCGCGCTACTCGAGTCATTGCTCGAAGCCGGAGCGAACGTCAACGAGCCCTGGGACAGATCGGTGGTGCCGGCGGCGCTGGCCAACGGACGGGGAGCGGCGGCGCGGTTTCTCGCCGAGCGCGGCGCGCATGTTGATCTCGAAGCGGCGGCGGGAGTCGGCCAACTCGAGGTCGTGAAGCAGTTCGTCACCAGCGAAGGCAAGCTGGCGCGTGGGGCGACGCGGCAGCAGCTGTTGTCGGGATTCTGCTGGGCCTGCGAGTACGGGCAGACCAACGTGGTCGAGTACCTGTTGCTTCACGCCGTAGCGGCCGACGCCCGCGCCGGGATGAACGGGCCGACGGGCCTGCACTGGGCCGGATACGGGGGCCATCTCGAGACCGTCAAGCTGCTGCTCGACCACCGGGCGCCGGTCGACGCACGAGAGGGCACCTTCGACGGCACGCCACTCGATTGGACGGTGTACGGCTGGGCAGAGAATCCGCCGGAAGCCGAACGCGATCACTATCCCGATGTCGCGGGTCTGTTGGTGGCCGCCGGCGCCCGGCCCGATACCACATGGATGACGGACCCGAACCGTGAGCTCCCCATCATCGCCAAGATCCGCTCCGACGCTCGCATGCGGGCGGCCCTGCAATGGCCAGACTAGACGACATCCGGGTCGGCTTCATCGAGGCCGCCACCTGGCACGGGCCTCTAGCACCGGCCGAGGCGATCCTCGCGGCACATCCGGAGCTGCGCAGCGCCGATATCCATATCGCGGCGATTCTCGGCGATGAGGCCGCCGTGCGGCGCTTTCTCGAGCAGGACCCGAAGAGCGTGACCGCCAAGAGTCCTCCCTATGGTGGCGATGCGCTCAATTACCTGGGGCTCTCCAAATACCTGCGCCTCGATCGCTCGCGGACTCAGGCGTTCGTACGCGCGGCCACGGCTCTCCTCGACGCCGGCGCCGATCCCAACACGGGATTCTGGACGACGGGCAAGTTCCCGGAG
>DATFGN010000125.1:0-2772 GCA_035249405.1 Gemmatimonadales bacterium | reverse complement strand
CACCGGATCGTACATGGTGTTTTCCACGACGCCGTGATGCTCCGGGAAAAGGCCCGTGACGATCGAGTAGTGATTGGGAAACGTCTTGGTGGGAAACACGGGCACGAGCGGCGCGCGCACGCCCGCCGAGATAATGCGGTGCAGGTTCGGTGAAGGGTATCGGTCGAGGTAGTCGTAGCGAAATCCATCGATCGAAATGAGGACGACGGTACCGCCACCCATGGCGGGGGCCGGAACCGGCGCCCCGCCCGTGCACGCGATCGCGACGAGCACCGCGATGGTCCGTCCCCTGGTCACGTCTACCCTAATCGTGGATTTGCTCGAGCAGGCCCGAGATGCGTCGAATGCGCTCGGGGTCGGTCACGGCGCGATCGAATTCATTGGGCAACGGCTGCTTGAGCAGCGTCAGGTGGCTGGGCCGGAACGAGGCGGGGCTCTCGAGCAGGGCAGTCGCGCGCACGTGGACTTCGCGCACGCCGGTTTGCTCGGCCACCGTGGTGATGTTCTCTTCGCTCAGGCCTCCGCCCGCGAGCACGATGATCCGGCCTTCCGCGCGGCTCACGAGGCGCGCGAGTGTTTGCATGCCTTGGACGGCGGTCGGGGCCTGACCCGACGTCAGCACGCGCTCGATCCCGAGGCGCATGAGCGTATCGAGCGCGGCGTCCGCATCAGGGGTGAAATCGAAGGCCCGGTGGAATGTGATGGACATCGGCCGGGCGGCCCCGATCAACGCCTTGGTGCGCTCGGTGTCGATCGTGCCGTCGGGACGCAGCGCCCCCAACACGACGCCGGCGACGCCGAGTCGGCGCGCCAGGGCGATATCCCGCTGCATCACTTCGATCTCGACGTCCGAGTAGACGAAGTCCGCGCCCCGCGGCCGGACCAGCACGTGGAGGGGAAGGTGGAGTCGCTCCTGGCAGACCTCCATCATCCCCGCGCTAGGCGTCGTTCCACCTTCGAGCAGATCTTCGCACAGCTCGACGCGGTCGGCGCCACCGGACTGGGCGGCCAGGGCCGACTCCACCGAATCGACGCACGCCTCGAGCAGCACTCTCACCGTTCGACCTCCAGGGCGATCACCTGATCGACCGTTCCCGCGACGCGGGGGGGAAGCGTCAGCGTAACCCCCTCCGGGCTGACCCGGTAGCGCACGACCCCGGTACCACCGATCACCCGCGCGGCGCGCACGCGCCCGAGCGGTGGCAACGACAGCTGGCGATCGGTCCAGTCGAGCACGTGCACGAACACCGTGTCACCCCGCTGCGTGGTCACTCCCCAGGGTCGCGGGGGAATCGGGCCGCCGCGCGTCCCGTACACGGATTCCCCGTACACGGAGAGCCAGCGCCCCATGTCGCGCAGCCGGTCCGCCTCTTCGACCGGAATCTCCCCTTGCGGAGTCGGTCCGACGTTGAGCAGGAAATTCGCGTTGCGCCCCGCCGCGTTCACCAGGTAGCGAATCAGCTGAGCCGTGCTCTTGAAGTTGTGATCCTGGAGCCGAAAGCCCCACGAGTCGTTGATCGTTTCCGCTGTCTCGAGCGGCAACGCGCTCACGGCCTGTCCGGCGTTGAACCCGGTCGTGTGCTCGCCCGGCAGGTCCTTCTCGAACATCTGGAAGTCTTCGCCGGGATGAGGCGTACGGTGATGGTTGGAGCCAATGAGCGCTGCGGGCTGGAGTGCGTGAATCATTGCGTAGGTGTCGTCCAGGCGCCAGGCGGCGTCGTACCGGTCCCACTCGCCGTCGAACCAGACTCCGCCGAGGGGGCCGTAGTCCGTGAACAGCTCGCGCAGCTGGGCGTTCATGTAGTCGAGGTAGCGGGACCACAGCCCCGAATCAGGGCGCACGGCCCAATGGCCGGTCTGGCCACGCGGGAAGTAGTCGGGATGATGCCAGTCGAGCTGGGAATAGTAGACAAACAGGCGCAGGCCCTGTCGGGCACACTCGTCCGCCAATTGCCGCACGATGTCCCGCGCGTACGGGGTGCGGGCTACCACATTCCAGTCGGACGCGCGCGAGTTCCACAGCGCGAACCCGTCGTGATGCCGGGTGATCAGCGTGATGTAGCGGGCGCCGGCGGCCTTGGCGAGGCCGACCCAGGCGGCGGCGTCGAACCGAACGGGATTGAACTGCGGAGCCAGCGTCTCGTACGCGGAACGGGCGATGTGATGATTCTCCATCACCCACTCGCCGTCCTGGAGGACACTCGAAACGCCCCAGTGAATGAACATGCCGAACTTCGCGTCCTGAAACCAGCGCCGGGCGGCGAGGTTGTCGGGACTCGGCGTGTAGCCGGCCTGCGCCACCAGCGGCGTGGCGAGCGCGAAGAGCGTGAGGAGGCGTGAAAGCATGAGGGGCGGCCGTCTCCAGCCGCCCCTCCAAAACTGCGCAGCAGCCGTTTAGTGCGCTACCGCGTCAACCTCTTCGGACGCCCGGCGCAGAATATCGGCGATCTTCTTGCGGACCTCGTCTTCCCGCGCCTTCCAGCCGGTGCGGTAGACGGATTTCACGAGTCGACCGAGCGCCTGATTGAGGTCGGCCATGCTGCCGCCCAGCGCCTGATCCACGGCTTCGCGCACGCGATCGAGGATGTCGTCGACGGTGTCCTTGTGCTCATCCAGGAACTTGAGCCCGGCGTCGGTGATCTCGTAGATCTTTTTCCCATCGACGTCCTTGGCCCGCACCAGTCCTTCATCTTCCAGCCACTGGAGCGTGGGATACACGGTGCCCGGCGAGGGCGTATAGCAGCCGTGCATCTGGTCCTCGAGCTCCTTCAT
>DATFGN010000124.1:0-10934 GCA_035249405.1 Gemmatimonadales bacterium | reverse complement strand
CACCTGCGCGCCGATCAGCATTCCAACCCCGTACGTCACGAGCACCAGGAAACCCTGCGCCTGTCCGCGGATCTCGGGGTTCGACTTCTTGTCGACGTAGATCTGGCCCGTCACGAAGAAGAAGTCGTAGCACACGCCGTGGAGCAGGATGCCGATCATGATGAGCGGGAAAATCGCCGACGGCGCGGCGATCGCGAACAACGCATACCGCAGTGCCCAGGCCGCCATCCCGATCATCAGCATTTTCTTCACGCCGAGCCGGGCGAACATCAACGGCATGAGCAACATGAAGCCGGTTTCGGAGATCTGACCCCAGGTCTGCGTCGCCGCGACCCGCGTGACCCCTGCGTCGACCAGGAAGATCTGGGTGAAGTTGTAGTACGCGGCGAGCGGGATGCACAACAAGAACGAGGCCATGATGAAGACGTAGAACGGACGGTCGCCGAGCTGCCCCAACGCGTCGAGGCCGACGATGCTCCGCACGGACACCGGTTGGCCGGCTCCCCGCGGCGGCGTGTGTGGGAGCGTAAAGGCGAAGAGCCCGAGCAGCAGGCTGGCGCTCGCCGTCGTGTAGATCGGCCACGCGGTGCCTTCCGCGAGCCCGTGCAACAGCGGACTGAGGACGAAGCTGATGAAGAGGCCAGCGATGATCCAGCCAATCGTCCCGAACACGCGAATCAGCGGGAACTGCTTCTCTTGATCCTGGATGTGATGGAACGCGAGGCTGTTCGCGAGGCCGAGGGTCGGCATGTAACACAGGTTGTAGAGCAGGAGCAGCAGAATGAACAGCGTCGGGTTCCCCGTCGCCTGCGGCACCGCGAACATCACCACGCCGCCCAGCAGGTGGAGCGTCCCCAGCACTTTCTCCGTCGCGAAGTATCGATCCGCGATGAGTCCCAGGAAGAACGGTGCGACGATGGCCGCGATCGGGTTCACCGTGTACGGCCAGTACGTCTGATCGGCCATCCCGTGATTGGTCATGTAGACGCCGATGGTGGTGTACCAGGCGCCCCAGATGAAGAACTGGAGGAACATCATCGCCGACAGTCGCGACCGTACGCTCATCGGTGCCGTCGTGGGTTGGGGTCAGCGGCCCAAGCTACCCCCGCCCGGCATGACTCGCTACAGCGGTTACGGCAGGATGCGAATCTTGATGTTGCGGTAGGACACCTTGTCACCATGATCCTGGAGGCCAATGTAGCCCTCCGCGTTGCGGCCGTAGTGGGGATGCGGCGCGAACTTGCTCCCGTGCACGCGCATCTCCCAGTCCGGACTCCACAGCTCATACTGCACCATCCGGACGCCGTTGAGCCAATGCTCGACGTGACGCCCATTCACGATCAGGCGCGCCTGATTCCATTGTCCGGCCGGACGCACGATACCCGACGGCGCCGGGTGCAAGGCGTAGTTCGCTCCCGCCGCAGTGAGTCGCGACCGACCGTCCGCGTGGCGGGCATCGTCCAGCACCTGCATCTCGGGCGCCGTCCAATAGATCGCGTCATCGTTCTCGCTGGCCCGGTAGAAGATTCCGCTGTTCCCGCCTGGGGAGATGTTCCACTCGAGGCTGAGCTCGAAGTTCTTGTATTTCTGCGTCGTAATGATGTCGCCACCGCTGCCAGCCCGCGTGAGCGCGCCATCGACTACCTGCCACCCCGACGGCAGCGTCTTCTTCTTGTAGCCGCGCCACCCGGCCGTCGTGCGCCCGTCAAACAGCAGCCGCCAGCCGGCGGCGCGCTCGGCCGCGCTCAGCGTATTGGGCGGCACCGGAGCGGACGTCGTCGTCTGCGCCGGCAGCGCAGCGGCAGCCAGAATGAGAAGGCAAGAACTCACACGTGCGGCACGGGCGAGCATGGTGATCCTCGAGCGGTGGTTCACAGGAGTCGACCGCGGCAAGTTACGTTCCGTCACATCCTCCCGCCACGCCTCTGGCCCGCACGCAAGCACGCGCATAGCCTTCCCCGCACCTGGCATGTTCTACCGCGTGAGTGCCGATCTCGTCATGCTGCTGCACTTCGCCTACATCGTGTTCGTGATGGGTGGCGCGTTCCTGGTATTACATCGCCGCTGGTGGATGTGGCTGCACCTGCCGGCCGTGGTCTGGGGCGTGTGGATCGAGTTTTTCGCCAAGACCTGCCCGCTCACGCCGCTCGAGAACTCGTTGCGCGCGCGCGCCGGCCAGGCCGGCTACGCCGGCGGCTTCATCGACCATTACATCACCCGCGCGGTGTATCCCGAGGGCCTCACGCCACGCGGGCAAATCGTGCTCGGCGCCTTCGTGGTGATCGTCAATGCGGCGCTGTATTGGTGGGTGTGGCGCCGTGCGCGGGCTGGCGCGTGAGCGAGGCCGCCGGCACCATCGAGCGGCTCACCAGCGAGAGCGACCTGCTCCGCTGCGCGCAGCTGATGGCCACGTCGGAGCCGTGGGTGACGCTCGGTCGCACGGTCGAATCGTCGCGCCGCACCCTGCAGGATCCCGGCAAGGAAGTGTATGTCCTGAAGGACCGTGACGTGGTACAGGGCTTCGTCGTGATCGACCTGCGGGGTCCGTTCACGGGCTATCTGCAATCGGTGTGCGTCCGCCCCGAGCTGCGCGGCAAAGGCTACGGCGCCCGGCTTATCGCCCACGCCGAAACGAGGATCTTTCTGGCAAGCCCCAACGTGTTCATCTGCGTGTCGACCTTTAACGCCGGCGCGCGTCGACTCTATGAGCGACTGGGATACGTCGTGGTCGGTGTGCTGAACGACTTCCTGGTGCGGGGCCACGGCGAGATTCTGATGCGCAAGACGCGCGGGCCGTGGTCCGAGCTCGCGCACACCTGATCCGGGAGACCTGCAGCCCCATGCCCAGCTCTGCTCGCCTGTCGATCGTGTTGGCCACCGCCGTGCTCGCGACACCGCTCCGCGCGCAGGACTCCATCGCGGCGGCGGACCGCTACGCCCCGGTGGCGGCGTTGCTCGGGAGGCTGGTGCAGCACGAGATGGCGGACAAAGACCTTCCTGCGCTATCGCTGGTACTCGTGGACGGCTCGAACATCGTGTGGGCCAAGGGATTCGGGTGGGCACGACCGGACGACAGCGTGCGCGCGTCGGCGGCGACGGTGTACCGGGTGGGATCGGTGTCGAAGCTGTTCACGGACCTCGCTGTGATGCGGCTCGTCGAACAAGGCCGGCTCGATCTCGATGCACCGATCACGCGGTATCTCCCGGAGTTCCGTCCGCGCAACCGGTTCGGGGGCGACGTCACGCTGCGCACGCTGATGAGCCACCACTCAGGGCTCGTTCGGGAGCCCCCGGTGGGCGCGTATGTCGACTCCACTGCACCCCCACTTTCGGCGATGGTCGCGAGCCTCTCCTCCACATCCCTCGTGTATCGCCCGGGCATGCAGTACAAGTACTCCAACGCTGCGCTCCATACCGTGGGCTTGGCCCTGGAGCGCGCCGCAGGGCTGCCATTCCAGCAATACCTGCGTGATTCCGTGCTCGATCCGCTGGGAATGAAGCAGAGCGCGTTCTTCGAGCCCCGACCGGACCAGAAAGCGAACGTCGCCATGGCGTTCATGTGGGCAACGGACGGGCGCCGCTTCCCCGCCCCCACGTTTCGTCGCAATGCCCCGGCTGGAGCGTTGTATTCCTCCGTGCTCGACCTGGGACGGTTCCTGGTCGCGCTGTTCGCGGATTCCAATCCTGTGATCGGCCGCTCCACGCTCGAGCGTATGTGGGTGCCGCAATTCACGGACACTGGAGCGACCGCCGGAAATGGGCTCGGCTTTTTTGTTTCGCGTTTCGACGGGCATCGCCGCTTGGGTCATGAGGGAGCGATCTTTGGATTCTCGACGACGTTCGCGGCGCTCCCCGATGACCGCCTCGGCGTGGTCGTCGTTACCACGCTCGGCGGCGCCAATGTCGTCAGCCACCGAATCGCCGACGCCGCGCTCCGGGCCATGCTGGCCGTGCGGGCTGGAATCTCCATCCCCGAGCCCGCCGTCACCGATTCGTTGCCGACCGGCATGGCGCGGCGCGCGGAAGGACACTACCAGCATGGCGCCCGGTCGGTCGACTTGCTCGAGCGCGGCGGTGAGCTGTTTCTGTCGCGTGACGGAGGCAGCGTGCCGTCGCGGCTGCGCGCCGCGGGCGACACCCTGACAATCGATGACGCGATCAGCTTCGGCGGAGGGGTGCGCCTGATGAACGACGGCGTGGTCGTCGATGGGGACACCTTTGCGCGCGCGCCATGGCCAGCCCCGCCGGATGCACCGACGGGGTGGAAGCGGTTCCTCGGCGAGTATGGGTGGGGCCACGAAACGCTTTTCATCTTTGAACGCGGCGGACGCTTGCACGCCCTGACCGCGTGGTTGGATGACGAAGTTCTCGCTCAGGTATCGGACTCCGTGTTCGCTCTTCCGGCCACCGGTCTGTACGTGAACGAGCGCGTGACGTTCCGGGGTGTGAAGCGGGGGCGCGCCACGGCCGCCGTAGTGGGAACGGTGATGTTCCCCCGACGCGAGATCGGTCCGGCGGGCGGCGGGCAGCTGCGCGTGACGCCGCTCAAGCCCGTGGCCGAGCTGTTAGCCGCGGCGCAGAACGCGACCCCGCCCGCGGAAAGCGGTGCGTTTCGAGCGCCCGACCTCGTGGAGCTGGTCCGTCTCGATGCCACGATTCGACTCGACATCCGCTACGCCGGCACCAACAACTTTCTGGGCAGCGTCTTCTACGCCAGCGCGCGCGCCTTTCTCCAGCGCCCGGCCGCCCAGGCGCTGGTCCGCGCCCATCACCGGCTGCGGGCCCTCGGCTACGGCCTGCTGATCCACGACGGCTATCGTCCCTGGTACGTCACCAAGACGTTTTGGGACGCGACGCCGCCGGCCCAGCGGTGGATGGTCGCGAACCCGGCCCGCGGCTCGCGTCACAACCGCGGCTGCGCCGTCGATCTCACGATCTTTGACCTGCGCACCGGGCAGCCGCTCGACATGGGCGGCACCTACGACGAAGCCACCGAGCGTTCGTTCCCCGACTATCCGGTGGCGACCAGCCTCGAGCGCTGGCGGCGCGAGCTGTTGCGTCAGGTCATGGAAGACGAGGGCTTCACCCGCAACGTCGATGAGTGGTGGCACTTCGATTATCGCGATTGGCGCGAGTATCCCATTCTCAATCAGCCCTTCGCGGCCCTCGGATCGCCGTGAGAGTCGCGCTGCTGGCCGGGGCGACCGGGCTCGTCGGGGGGCAGTGCCTCGAACAGCTGCTCGAAACTCCGAACTACGACCGGGTCATCGCCCTGACGCGACGGCCGCTCGCGACCCGCCACGCGAAACTGGATCAGCGCCTCATCGATTTCGACCAGTTGGGGCGGGAAGGAACGGACTTCCCCGCCGCGGACGACGTGTTTTGTTGTCTGGGAACGACCATGAAACGGGCGGGCTCGGAGGCCGCATTTCGGCAAGTCGATTTCGTGTATGTCGTCTCGCTGGCCGGGCAGGCGTTGGCCCGCGGCGCCAAGCAATTCCTGCTCGTCTCCTCGCTGGGAGCGAATGCCAAGTCGCCGATCTTCTACAGTCGCGTCAAGGGTGAGGCGGAAGCGGCGATCGCCGCGCTGTCGTTCGAGGGACGCCAGATCTTCCGTCCCTCGATTCTCACGGGCGAGCGCACCGAACACCGTCCGGGGGAGCGAGCCGGGATCGCAGTGATGCGCGGCATGGCGTTCGCCATGATCGGGCCACTGCGCAAGTACCGACCCATCGCCGCCGCAACGGTCGCCCGGGCCATGATTCGCGTGGCGCGCCAGGCCCCGCGAGGCGTGAACATCTTTGCTTCCAATGACATCGAACGGCTCGGTCGTGACTAGGCCGGCTTAGCTATATTCTCTCCCCCAACTCTGTAGCGGAGTCTCCATGGCGAACCCGGTATTGAACGACAAGGCGTTTCAGCGCGCCGATCAGCTGGTCCAGGCAGGCGGCGACACCATGTCGCTGGAAGGGACGATCAACAAGACGGCGTTCCTCTTGCTGCTCGTCGCCGCCGGGGCGGCGTGGGTGTGGACCCGATATTTCCAGACGCTCGATCCGGCCACGATCATGCCGTACATGATCGGCGGATTGATCGTCGGGTTGGTCGCGGCCTTGGTGACGATCTTCCTGCCCGCCTGGGCGCGGATCAGCGCCCCCGTGTACGCCGCGGCGCAGGGACTGGCGCTGGGTGGGATTTCCGCCTTCTACGAGCAGCAGCTGCACGGCATCGTTTTCCAGGCGATCGGCCTGACCTTCGGCGTGCTGGCGGTGATGCTGCTCGCCTATCGCAGCGGATTGATCAAGGTCACCGACAAGTTTCGCATGATCGTCGTCGCGGCGACCGGCGCCATCGCGCTGCTCTACCTCGTGTCGATCGTCCTGTCGTTCTTCAATATTTCGATTCCGTTCATCCACCAGGGTGGGACGTTCGGCATCGTCTTCAGCCTCGTGGTGGTGGGCATCGCCGCGATGAACCTCGCGCTGGACTTCGATTTCATCCAGCGCGGCGTGGAGCACGGCGCGCCCAAGCCGATGGAGTGGTATGCCGCCTTCGGCGTGATGGTGACCCTGATCTGGCTGTATTTGGAGATTCTGCGGCTCCTGGCCAAGATCCGGCGGCGCTAGACCGACTGGGCTGAGGTGTTACCGACCCCGGGCGCAAGCCCGGGGTTTTCGGTCTAAGCTGGTCGCTATGGGTTCGACACCCGCACCGGGGTCACCGTTTCCCCAAACTTCGTTCCCAACGCCTTCAGGTATTTCTCCTGCGTCCCGTAGTATCCGAAGACAAACCGTGACAGGAACCGAAACACCGAGTTGGCGATCCAGCCGCGCTCGGTGACGGTCACACGCGTGCCCTCGGGGACCGGCGCGATCTCGTAGGTCCACGTTCCCCCAAACGACGCGCCGGGCGGCGAGTCGATGCGGGTCACCAGGCGTCGCGGCGGGTCGTCCGTCTCGATGATGGCTGCCATCGTGAATCCCCCCACATCCTGCTCCCAGCGCTCGTGTCCGTCCTTGTCGGCCGTGCGCACGGACGATTTGGTCTCCGGCCACCATTGCGGCACGCCGCCCAGATCCCGGATCACCTTCCATATCGTGTCAGCGCTTTGGCGCAGTGTGATTGACGCCCCGGCGACGTGATCGCGCGGCACGAGCAGGCCGATGACAGCCATGAGCGCCACGAGGGCGACCAGCACCCCGAGCACGATCAGCACCCATTTCATGATGGTCCTCCTCACCGGGCTTTCACGGCCCTTTCAGTTCTGAGAACCTAGCCTTCGCATGAAGATCGTGGGATGCGCTGGCTGGACATCCCGAGGGTGGCATCGGCGGAGGAGGAATACCAATGAGCGCGAAGGACCTGATCGAGGGCGCGGTCGAGCATCTGCAGACCAGCGCGAGCGTGAAGACAGTCTACGGGACGCCGATTACGGCCGAGGGAAGGACCGTAATCCCCGTGGCAAAAGTTGCCTACGGTTTTGGTGCCGGCTCAGGGAGGGGTGTGCAGGACAAGAAGAAGGGTGAGAACGGCAAGGGTCCGGTCGATGGTGAAGGCGAAGGAGCGGGGGGCGGCATCGCGGCCAAGCCGGTGGGAGTCGTTGAGATCACCGCCGATGAAACGAAGTTCGTGCAGTTCGGCGCGCCCCGGAAGCTCGCGCTCACCGCATTGATCGGCAGCGCCTTGGGCGTCGCGATCGGGTGGCTGCTGGGGCGGAAAACCGGCCGATCCTGAGTCTCAGGCCGGCTCGTCACCCAGCAATCGCTCCAGCTCCCGGCGATCGCGCTTGGTGGGCCGGCCCTTCCCCTCATAGGCCGGGTTGGGAGCGATGCGGAGTTGCTGGGCCAACCGTTCGCGGGCGGCTTTTCCGGCCGGGTCTTCCTCGGACAGGGTCAATGCCTGCGCCGCTGTGCCGCGGCGCTCGCTGAGGACCCGTACCGTCAGGTGGTACTCGAAGGGACCGCGGCGCACGCGAACGCGATCGCCGACGTGGAGCGTCTTGGCCCGTTTGGCGCGGGAACCGTTGACGGAGACTTTGCCGGAATCGATTGCTTGTGAGGCGGCGGCGCGGGTCTTGAAGAAACGAGCCGCGAACAGCCATTTGTCCAGGCGGACGGACTCGAGAGACATCAGACGTCAGACATCAGACATCAGTCTCTTGATGAGACCCGTGAGCATTCGTTTCACCTCCGTAGTCGAAGACTCGAGGCGGCCATATTCCGTCCGCGCAACAAATCCAAGATCCAGCGCCAAGAGTAGATGATATTCGTACTCGCTGGCAGATCCCAGAGCGATCTGCAGGAACCGACCAAAATCGCGTTTGCCTGAGCGACCGCGAGATAGAGGCTGCCGACCGTCGTAGTTGAGACACCAGACCGTACTTCTCCTCGGAGGGAAACGAGCGGGTGGCTCGATAGGTTGCGAGTGTCAACCGATGCGACTTCTCCCAGACCTTGAGTTGACGAAAGCCGACCATCTTGAGTCTCCCAGGAATTGCCCGACCAAATTTCGGCTATCGAGCAGCTTCCTAGTGGTCTTTTCGGTGCGTGAACGGCTCAGAAAACGCGAACTGCCAGGTCGTCCTGACTCGACCTGGCAGTTGCCTGACGTCTGATGTCTGACGTCTGATGTCTGGTTTTCTAGATCTTCCGCAGTCTCACATCCCCACTCCCCGTCTCAATGTGCAGCCGCGCACGCCCGTCCCCGATCTTGCCTTCGACGTGGTCTTCCTGCAGCCGGGTCACGGTCACCGGGATGCCGCCGAGGTCGATCTCGCCGGATCCCGTGTCGAGCAGCACGGCCGCGCCGTAGTCGGCCGGCACGGTGATGCTCACCTGACCGGAACCCGTATCGATCTCGATCGATCCACCGCCGGCGAGGAGCTCGACCGTCACATCGCCGGAGCCGGTATCGATCACGAGATCATCGGCCTTGACGGCGGTCGCGTCCGCGTTGCCGGAGCCGGTGTCGATCTTCAGGCTGCGGACCTCCGCGTGATCCAGGGTGACGTCCCCCGACCCCGTATCGATGAGCAGCTCGTCGCCCTGGGCCCGGCTCACCACGACGTTCCCGGACCCGGTGTCGAGGTTCAGGTTACCGGTCGCGTCAGTCACGCGCACGTCTCCGGACCCCGCATCCACGCTGAGCGAGCCGCGCGACCCGGTGGCCGTCACGTCGGATGAGCTGACGTCCAGCGTCAGGTCACCGTTCACGTTCGTCGCCGTCATCTTGCCGACCGCGAGATACACGGCGATTCGCTGGCCCGCCGGCACCAGGATGCGCAGGTCGGCATAGGCTTCGGTCCCGGATCCCCCGCCGCTGATCCGGATGCGACGCCCGCGGCGGAGAAAGCGATGGTCGCCTTCATTGAAGGTCCCGTCGTCACGGACTTCCAGCTCGGTATTGGAGTGAACGCCCATCACCGGGTAGACGATATCGTCGTCGGGATAGATCACGCGCAACGTCTGGCGGCCGCCCAAGGGGCCGGTCTGAATGTCGAGCTTGGCGGCATCGTCGCCCCCGCGTGTGACCTCGACCACGACGTCACCGGTCGAGCCGGCTTCCACGCGGACCTGTCCCACGAGGTTGAAGACGGCCACATTGTCACCGGCGATGGTGTAGCGCTGGGAAGCCTGGCCCGTAGCCAGGGCGGCGGCGACGAGGGTGAGCGCGCCGCAGAGGATCGTGGAACGCATCGGCTGTTCTCCGGAACGGGTAGAGGGGTCCGTCCGGCCGTACGCGGCGGCCCGATGACGGTTTCGCCTAATGGATGGTGTGACGAGCCAAAGGGTTGCAGGTCGCTGCGCCAGGCGTCGCGGACCGGTTTGCCGGGCGGTACCTTCCTCCCCGCCGCACGTTTCCACCCGGAGGACCGGTGTCCGACTGGCAGGTTTGGATCGTAGCCTCGGCCGCGCTGCTCGTGGCTGAGATGTTCGCGCCCGGGTTTTGGCTCGCGAGCGTGGCGATCGGGTGTCTGGCCGCGGGGATTGCCGGTCTGTTCCCGATCGGCCTGCTGGGCCAGCTCCTGGTGTTTGCGGGAAGTTCGCTGGGGAGTCTGTTGGGGTTACGGCCGGTTCTGGTCCGCCGCTTCCTTCATTCCCGCGGAACTGAGGTTCGCACCAACGTCGAGGCACTGGTGGGCAAGTCGGGGGTCGTGGTGAAACGGTTCGACCCGGTGACGCGCATGGGCCGGGTCGTTGTGGAGGGCGAGGACTGGCGCAGCACGCTGCTCGAAGCCGGCAGCGGAGCGGCGGCGCTCGAGCCCGGCACGCGTATCGTCGTGGTGCAAGTGGAGGGCAGTACTCTGGTGGTCGAGAAGGAGGCGGGAGATACATGGGCACAGGGCTAATCGTCGCGGGGGCAGTGGCGCTGTTCGTTCTCTTCTTTCTGAGCAAGACGATCATCGTGGTCCGCCAGGCCCAGACGATGGTCATCGAGCGGCTCGGTAAGTACAGCCGCTCCCTCAGCTCCGGCCTCAACCTGGTGATGCCGATCATCGATCAACCGCGTGCGATCGACTGGCACACGGTGATCAGCCTGCCCAACGGCGACACCATCACCCGGCGCTACCGCTCCCCGACCATCGACTTGCGCGAGGCCGTGTACGTCTTTCCACGCCAGAACGTGATCACCAAGGACAACGTGGTGGTCGAGATCGATGCGCTGATCTATTTCCAGGTCACCGATCCAGTGCGCGCCGCCTACGAGATCGCCAACCTCCCCGACGCCATCGAGAAGCTCACCCAGACGACGCTGCGCAACGTGATCGGCGAGATGGAGCTCGACCAGGCGCTCAGCTCGCGCGAGCACATCAACACGAAGCTGCGCGACATCCTCGATGAGGCGACGCACAAGTGGGGCGCCAAGGTGAATCGCGTGGAGCTGAAAGACATCAACCCGCCGCGCGACATCCGCGACGCGATGGAAAAGCAGAT
>DATFGN010000123.1:0-12684 GCA_035249405.1 Gemmatimonadales bacterium | reverse complement strand
CTTGGTGTACGGCGGCACATCCTGGTTCACGCGCGAGCCGCCCCCGATGAAGGCGTAGGTGCCGACCCGCACGAACTGGTGGATCGGCACGAGGCCACTGATGATCGCGCGGTCATCCACCGTGACGTGCCCCGCCATCTGAATGGCATTGGCGAGAATGACGTCGTTGCCCACCACGCAGTCATGGGCGATATGAACATAGGTCATGACGAAGCAGCGCTCACCGACGGTCGTCTTACCGGTGGCCGGTGTGCCTCGGTTGATGGTGCAGTATTCCCGGATGATGGTTCCGGCCCCGATTTCGACCCAGGTTTCCTCGCCGCGGTACTTCAGATCCTGCGGGTCGGCTCCCAACACGCTGCCATAGCCCACGCGCACGTTGGTTCCCAGCCGGGTATTGCGCTCAACCACGACGTGCGCGGCAATCTGGGCATGGTCGCCGACCTGGACGTTGGGCCCGATGATGGCGTACGGACCGACCGACACGTCCTGCCCGACATGGGCGGAAGAATCAACCAGGGCGGTCCGATGAATCACTTGTCCACCACGGCGGCCATCATCTCGGCCTCCGCCACGAGCTGGCCGTCCACGAACGCCTGCCCTTTCATCCGGCATGTCTTGCCCCGGAACGCGATCATCTCCAACTCGAACCGCAGCTGATCACCGGGCAGCACGGGCCGCCGGAATTTCACGTTGTCCAGGGACATGAAGTATACGACCTTGTCTTCGACGTTCTGCCCTTCGAAGTGCGTGAGCAGCAGCATGCCACCCACCTGGGCCATAGCCTCGATGATCATCACCCCCGGCATGATCGGGTGTCCGGGGAAATGGCCCTGGAAGAACGGTTCGTTGATTGTGACGTTCTTGATACCCACGATCCGTTTATCGCCTTCGACCTCGACGATGCGATCGACCAGGAGGAACGGGTACCGGTGCGGGAGCACATCCATGATGCGCCCGATGTCCATGGCCGGCACACCGCTTCGGGCGGCGGCGCGCGCCAGGGCCCGGGCCAGCGCGACATTGCCGCTGTGGCTGGGTCGCGTGGCGACGACATGCGCGCGGATCCGGCAACCCGTCAAGGCGAGATCGCCGACGATGTCGGCCGCCTTGTGCCGCACGAACTCGTCCGGCCACCGCAACCGGCCGCCGTTCACGATGCCGCGCTCGTCGAGCACGATGGCGCTCGCGGTGGACGCGCCCTTGATGAGGCCCTTGGCCTGCAGCGCGGCCACTTCGCTCGTAAAGCCGAAGGTCCGGGCCGGGGCGAGCTCCGTGGCGAACGCGTCCGGCGACACGTCGTAGCTGCCGACCTGGCGGCCGATCAGCGGATGCGGGAACTCGATCGTCACGGTGAGCTGGAACCGCTTGCTCGGCGCCACCACATAGGCCGCTTCGCCGTCGGTCACCGTGAACGGGGCCTGCACGGTTAACACGACCGCCTCGCCGTCCACGTCCACCGGTCCGGCCTCGGCCAGCGCCGTGAAGTACGGCCCAACACTCCCGTCCATGATCGGTGGCTCGGGACCGGTCAGGTCGACCTGCAGATCGTCGATTTCGTGTGCAGCGACCGCCGCCAGGAGATGTTCAACGGTGTGAATTGTGGCTGCGCCGTGCCCGATGGCCGTGCGGCGCTCGAGCGCCTCGACCTCGGAGAGACGCGCGGGGACCTCCGGTTTTCCATCGAGGTCCGTGCGGCGGAAGATCACGCCGCTCCCTGCCGGCCCGGGCCGGAACACGGCGCGCGTCTGGGCGCCGGTATGGAGCCCGGTCCCTGACAGCGCCGCTTCACGCTGGATCGAGCGCCGTTTAGGTCTTGCTGCCATCGCTCGAGCGAATCATGCGGTACAGGGCCGCGTTGGCCCTGAGGACATCGCGATGCGGCCGTGCCGGCGTACCCCAAACGGTGCTGCCCGCGGGGATGTCGCCGATCACGCCTGCCTGCACCAGCACGCGGGCCCCGCGGCCAATCGTCACGTGGTCCGACACTCCGACCTCTCCCGCGATGATGACGTCATCCTCGACCCGGCTCGACCCGGCGATGCCGGCCAGGGCGAGAATGAGGCAGCGCTTGCCCACCTGCACGTTGTGCGCGATGTGCACCATGTTGTCCAGCTTGGTTCCGTCGCCGACAATCGTGTCGTCCACACTGCCTCGATCCACACAGCAATTCGCGCCGATCTCCACGTCGTCCCCGATGACGCACCGCCCGACATGCGGAATCTTGCGATGCAAGGCGCCGTCCCGGCCCGGGATGTAGCCGAAGCCGTCGCTGCCGAGGCGGGTGCCGGCGTGGATCACGACGCGGCGGCCGATGGTCGTGCCGGGATAACACGTCACCTGCGGCTGCAGCTCGCAGTCCTCGCCGATGGTGACCCCGTCCCCGATGACGCAATGGGCTCCCAAGCGTACGTTACGCCCCAGCCGCACAGCGCGCCCCAATACCACGTGCGGCCCAATGGCCACGGGGTCGTCCCATTGCGACCCGGTACCGATCACCGCGGTCGGATGAACGCCGGGGTCCCAAACAGGCGGCGGATACAGGACCGCGAGCACCGCCAGCAGGGCCGCGTGCGGATCCGGAACGATGATGCGGGTGGCGGGACCGCCGGGCGCCGTCGCGAACTGCTCCGCGCATAACACGATGCCGGCGCGGGAGGGCTGAAGGTAGGGGAGGTAGCGGGCACTGGCAAGAAACGAGAGGTCGTCGGGACCGGCCCGCTCCAGCGGGGCGATCGCGACGACCGAAACGTTGGGAGGTCCCTCCAGCCGCCCGCGCGTGAGGGCGGCGACCTCCGGAGCCGACAGCGCTCGCGCGGGCTCGGCGCTCACCGCAGTCCGCTCAGGGACTCGATTGCCGCAACCGCTCGATCACCTTCGACGTGATGTTCAGGGCCGGGTCCGCGGCGACGATCCCATTCCCTTGCGCATCGGCATCGAAAATGAGGGTGTAGTTCCCTTCCGCCCGGATCCCCTGAATGATCGTGTTGATGCGCGCCTGGAATGGCCCCAGCAGCTCCTGATTGCGCGCCCGGGCGCGGCTATCCAGCTCGCTCGAACGCTGCGTCATGCGATCCTGCATCCCCTGCAGCTCCGTCCGTTTCGCCGTCTTCGCGGCCGGCGACAAGGCGATCGAGGCCTGGTCGAAGGCCTGTACCGCGGAATCCAGCTGCTGCTGCAGCTTCTGCACCTCGTCGCGCATCGCCTGGAACTCGCGGAAAAACGTCGATTCGGCCGCTGCATATCCGGGTGTGCTGTCGAGGATGGCCCGCGAGCTGAGGAACGCCAAGCGCGCGTTCGACGCCGCCGGACGGGCGGGGGTGGATGGCGTTTGGGCCAGCACCGACCCCGCCAAGACCATGCCGAGACACACGAGGACTACCTGCCGCATAACCACTCCAGAGGAAAAGGGCATCAGAAGAAGTTGCCGAGTTTGAAGTGCAGTTTCCAGCCCGGGGCCGGACGGCCTGCGATGTCGATGCGATCAAAGCCGTAAGCCAGGTCCAGGCCCAGCGGGCCCAGGGGCGAGATGACGTCCGCCCCGAAACCGGCCCCCCGGAACAGCCGGGTCGGGTTCCAGTCCGCCGCGCGGGACCAGAGGTTGCCCGCATCGTAGAAGACGTTCAGGTAGAACATCTGGGACACGCGCAGCCCGATCTCCCCGGTCATGAGGAAAAAGGCCTTGCCGAAAGCGTTGGGCGACGCGCCGCGCGAGTTCGCTTGAGGATCGTACCCGAGCGGGGTCACCGAAAACTCGTCGTAGCCACGCAGCGGAACGCCGAACTGGGTGCCCCCGAGGCTGAACAGCTGGTCAAAGAACGGCGAATTGCCGAACACGAAGCCCGACCGGCTGCGCAGCCCCATCACCAGACGCATGGCCGAAGCACCGCCGCCAAGCTCGGCGAGCGGCGCGTACCAGGAGGCTTCGAGGTCGACGCGTTGGAAATTGCCGGTCCCGCCGAGCAGGCCACCGCTCTGCGACAACCCGACCGAGACCATGGTCCCGGCGGTAGCGAACGGCAGGTCGATCCGGGTGTCGCGTAGCGCGGAGACGCCGATGGTCGACCGCAGGCAGTTCTGGCAATTGAACACCGTATTGAAGGCGACGTTGCTCGCGGAGCCGGTATAGGTCTGTTCGTCGATCGAGTACGACAGGAACAGCCGCGCGTAGCGATCGCGAAATGCCGGGAACCCGATCTGCAGGCTGCCGCCGCGGCGGCGCACCCGCCCGAGGTCGGCGATGTTGTAGCGCAGCCGAGTGTTGTGGAGGTCGATGGTCCCCGAGATCCGCGACTCCAGAATCGCCGGATCGGTGAACGAAATGGAGAAGTCGTTGATGTTCTTGCCGAACTGCCACTGAAACTTGCCGCGCTTGCCCTGACCGAACAGGTTCGGCTCCTCCAGCCCGAGGAAACCGCCCAGTCCGGTACCCTGCCCAACCGACGCACCGAAATTCACGTTGCCGGTGTGCTTTTCACTGACGTGGAACACCACGTCGATATCGCCCTGGTCGTTGGCCTGCGGCGTGTCGGGGAACGGCAAGGGCTGATTGAAGAAACCCAGGTTCGAGATGTTCTGGTAGGAGCGCAGCAGCGCGTCCTGGCGGAACACGTCGCCGGGGAGCAGCACAATGGCGTCGCGAATCACGCGCTCGTGGGTCACGTCGTTCCCGACGATCTCCACCTTGTTCACGATCGCGGGTTGGCCTTCGTTGATCATCCAGCGCAAATCCAGCACCGGCTTCCCGTCGGCCGCCGTGCGACGGATGACGTCGGGGCGGATCTGCACGTAGATGTAGCCCTGGTTGTGGTACAGCGCGTACAGCCCCGTGGTCGCGTCGTCCCAGCGGGTCTGGCTGAAGACGGCCGGACCTTTGGCGACCCCGCCCAACCCGAACATCCCCGTGCGCCGCTCGCGGCCGAAGGGATACAGCTGTTCCAATTCCTCGGTGGAGAAGCGTCGATTCCCCACGATCTCAAACGTGCCGACGCGATACTGCTCGCCCTCGGCGACGCGGAGAACCAGCTCCGCCTTCCCCGTCGAATCGTTTACGAGCAGTGTGTCGTCGAGCACCTGGAAGTCGACGTAGCCGCGCTCGCCGAAGAACTTGGGCAGCCGCTCCTGCATGTCGCCGCGCAGTTTCTCGTCGTCGTAGTCTCCCTTGCGCCACCACCAGAAGCCTTCGGGCCGCGACTTCATCTGCCCCACGATGCCGGCGTCGGGGAAATGCGTGTTGCCGTCGATCCGCACGCGCGCGATCGCGACGCGACGGCCCTCGGTGACGTCGAACACGAGGCGGACTCGCGCCGAATCGGCTTCGTACACCGTCAGGGTCTTGACGTCGGCGAGGTAATAGCCGCGCGCGCGATAGAGCGAATCGATGCGGCCCCGTGCGCGGGCTATCGCCGCGGGATCGATGGGCCGGCCTTCGGACAGGGTCACCTTGGAGCGGACGGCCCCTTCGCTCAGCCGGGCAACCCCGCGCACCGTCCAGTGGGCGAGCAGCGGCCGTTCGTGCACGCGGATGGTGAGGATCTGGAGACCGCTGGTGGTATCCTGGTCGATCCGCACGTCATCGTATTGCCCGGTGGCGTACAGGGCGCGGATGGCGCGCTGGATGTCGCGGTAGGTCGTGAACCGCTGCGGCACGAGGCCCGCGGTCTGCAGCACCACGGCGCGCGCCACGCGCTTCATCCCGACGGCGAGGACGGAGTCGGGTGCGCCGCCCGCAACGCCTTCCTGGCCCCGCACACTGCGCGGGGCCAGGAAGAACAGCGTGACGGTCAGCGAGAAAGCGGCGACCCGGCGGATCACGCCTTCGTGCCGGAGAGTGCGCGGAACGCCAGGCGCTCCTTGTCGGGCGCCACATCGACCTCGATCTCGTCGCCCCGCGCGAATTCGCCGACGAGGATCTTCTCGGACAGCGGATCTTCCACGTACTTCTGGATGGCCCGCTTGAGCGGCCGGGCGCCGTAGTGCTCGTCGTACCCGTGCTCGACCAGGAAATTGTTCGCCGCCGGCGTGAGCCGCAGGGTGAGCTCCTCGTCGCCGAGACGCTTCTGTACGTCGCGCAGGATGATGCCGACGATCTGCGCGATGTGATCCCGCGAGAGCGGGTGGAACACGATGACATCGTCCAGGCGGTTGAGGAATTCGGGGTTGAATACCTTGCCGATCTCTTCCTTCACCTTCTCCGCCATCCGCTCGAAGCTGCCCCGGGCGTCGCCCTGGGCGAAGCCCAGCGTCTTGCCTTTCAACATGTCGCGCGCGCCCACGTTCGACGTCATGATCACGACCGTGTTCTTGAAGTCGATCACGCGGCCGTAGTTGTCGGTCAGGTGCCCCTCGTCCAACACCTGCAACAGGATGTTGAACACGTCGGGGTGCGCCTTCTCGATCTCATCCAACAGCACGACGGCATACGGTTTCCGACGCACGGCCTTGGTGAGCGCGCCCGAGTCCTCGTAGCCGACGTAGCCCGGAGGCGCGCCGATCAGCCGGCTCACCGAGAACTTCTCCATGTACTCCGACATGTCGACGCGGATCAACGCGGTCGCGTCGGCAAACAGGAACTTGGCGAGCGCCCGGGCCAACTCGGTCTTCCCGACCCCGGTCGGCCCGCTGAACACGAACGAACCGATCGGCCGCTTGGGATCCTTGAGACCCGCGCGACTGCGCCGGATCGCCCGGGAGATGACCGTGATGGCCTCGTCCTGGCCCACGACGCTCAGATGGAGCTCTTCCTCCATCCGCAGCAGCCGGGCGGTCTCCGCTTCCTGCAGACGCGTGACCGGAATGCCGGTCCAGCGGGAGACAATGAACGCCACCTGCTCCTCACCGATCACGGGACGGCGCGTCTGGCGCTCGCGCTCCCATTCGTCCTGCTTGCGCCGAATTTCGCTCTGCAGCTCGCGCTCCGAGTCGCGCAGCGCGGCCGCCCGCTCGAAGTTCTGGTCGCGGACCGCATTCTCCTTATCGCGGCTGATCTGCTCCAGCTTGTCCTTGAGCTCGGCCACTTCCGGCGGCGGTACCTGGGTCGCCAGCCGCGCGCGCGCGCCGGCTTCGTCGATGACGTCGATCGCCTTGTCGGGCAAGAACCGGTCGGTGATGTAGCGCTCCGAGAGCTTGGCCGCGGCGTCGAGGGTCTCGTCCGGAATGACGACCCGGTGGTGCTCCTCGTACCGTTTGCGCAGCCCCTTCAAGATCTCGATCGTCGCATCGACGGTCGGAGGATCCACGATCACCGTCTGGAACCGGCGCTCCAAGGCGCCGTCCTTTTCGATGTACTTGCGATACTCGTTGAGGGTCGAGGCGCCGACGCACTGCAGCTCACCGCGGGCCAGCGCGGGCTTGAGCATGTTCGACGCATCGACGGCGCCTTCGGCGGCCCCGGCACCGACCAGCGTGTGCAGCTCGTCGATGAAGAGGATGATGTTGCGATTCTGGGCGATCTCGTTGATGACCGCCTTGAGGCGTTCCTCGAACTGACCGCGGTACTTGGTGCCGGCGATCACAGCCGCCATGTCGAGCGACAGTACGCGATGGTCCTTCAACGCGTCGGGGCACTGCCCGCTGGCGATGAGCTGGGCCAGACCTTCGACGATCGCCGTCTTCCCGACGCCGGGCTCGCCGATCAGCACTGGATTGTTCTTCTTGCGGCGGGACAGGATCTCCATCACCCGCTCGATTTCCTTCTGGCGGCCGATCGTCGGGTCGAGCGCGCCGTCGCCCGCGAGCTGCGTGAGATCGCGGCAGAAATGATCGAGGGCGGGCGTCTTGGATTTCTTCTCGCTCTTCGGCGTCGGCGCCTGAGCGCCGGGTCCTGCCGCGGGAGCGGCGGAGGGCATCTCGCTGCCCAGCAGCCGAAGCGTTTCGGCGCGGGCCTGCTCCAGGTTCACGCCGGCATCGGTGAGCACTTGCGCCGCGATTCCCTTTTCCTCGCGCAACAGCCCGAGGAGCAGGTGCTCCGTCCCCACGTAGGAGTGGTTGAGCTCGCGCGCCTCGCTCATGGCGAGCTCCAGCACTTTCTTGGCGCGAGACGTATAGGGCAAGTCCGGACCGGCGGCCGCGGCCGCTTTGCCTTTCTTGACCGTCTCTTCGATTTTCTACTGGATCTCTTCCAGATCCACGTTGAGGTTGGTCAGGACCGCCGCCACGACCCCCTCCCCCTCACGGATCAGGCCGAGCAGAATGTGCTCGGTCCCCACGTACTCGTGATGCAGACGGGCGGCTTCTTCCCGCGCCATCTGGAGGACTTTGCGAACGCGATCCGTGAAATTGTACCCGTTCATCTCGAGTGCCTACCTCAGGTGGTCTCGCCGCGCAGCAGCTGCCGCACGTACGACGCCCGAATCATCGGCAGTTCGGGATCACCGACCTGCCGCCCTTCTGTGGCCGCCAGGTGAGCGGGTTGCGTGTGGATGAGCAGCTTGTTGAGTGTGTATACACTTAGCCCGGTGATCAGATTCAAACCGACGCCGAGCCGCACCCCGCTCAACAAGTTCATCGTCTCCTCGAAGGTCAGCGAGCGCGCATACCGCAGCAATCCATACGCCCGCCACACCTTGTCTTCCACCGTTCCCGCCGCCGTCTTGAGCAGCACGTCTCGTGCCTGTTCTTCGTACTCGATGACCTGCCGCACGATACGTCCCAAATGGTCGAGGAGCTCGCCTTCCGCCTTCCCCAGCGTCGTTTGGTTGGACAACTGAAAGAAATTCCCGACGACCTCGCTCCCCTCCCCGTAAAGCCCCCGAAAGGTGAGGCCGACCTGGGCAAGCCCCTGCAATACCTTGTTGATCTCTTTCGTTAACACCAAGCCGGGCAAGTGGATAAGCACGCTCGCGCGGAGGCCAGTGCCGGCGTTGGTGGGGCAGGACGTAAGATAGCCAAACTCGGAATGGAACGCGAACGGAAGCAGCCGACCCAGCTCGCTATCTACTGAATCCAATACGGCATACGCGTCGTCCAACGCGAACCCCGACACCATCGCCTGCAGGCGCAGGTGATCCTCCTCATTTACCATCAGTCCAACCGGTGTTTCGATGAGCACGGCGGCGCCGGGGCGCGGGCGCGACGGCTCCCGCTCCAATGCCGCAAGCTCCTTGCTCACCAAGTGGCGCTCGTGCAGCAATTGTCGGTCGGGTCGCTCCAGCTCGTGCAGCGAAAACGTGATCGCCCGGCCCAGATGCTCGCTTGCCGCAGCCGCCTCGGCGACCCGTGTCAGCACGCCGTTCCGATCGGCGTCGGAGGCGCGCAGACTGAAGGCATGTCCGGTGAGGTTGCGGGCGAGGCGGATGCGCGTCGAGAGCACAATCTGTGGATTGGGACCCGACGCGTCGAGCCAACCGACGCCGCCGTCGGGAAGCAGGGACAGGTCGATCATTCGAGCACCCGGATGCGGTCCCGCAGCTCGGCGGCCAGCTCGAAGTTCTCGCTCTCGACCGCCCGGCGGAGCTTCTCGCGCAAGTCCAGGAGCCGGCCCGTCGGGCTGACTTCGCCGGCGCTGCCCGGCGCAACATAACGCTCGCCGACGTGCTGACTCGAGCCGTGCAAGCGCCGCAAGAGATCCCGCAAATGCACCTCGAAAAGCTGGTAGCACTGCGCGCACCCGAGCCGGCCGCTGTCGCGCACATCCTTGAGCGTGGCCCCGCAGGTCTCGCAACGCACGCCGTCCGCTGGCACGGGCAGCGCCGCTTCCTTCCCCAGGGCGGAAAGAAAAGTGCCGAGCGGCGTCTTGAGCACCCCGCTCCCGGTCTCGATGCCCTTCTCCTGCGCGCACTGCTCGCACAAATGCAGCGTGACCTTGGTGTCGTGTTCCACCTGGGTCAGCTCGATGACGTGCTCGCGCTTCCTACAGTTGTCGCAGCGCATCTACGGAATCGCATCCACGGAGCCCACCACGGTGAGGCGGCCGTCCTCGAGCCACAGGATCCGGTCGGCGCGCGCCGCCAGTTGCCGATTGTGCGTCACGATCACCACTGCGGTCTCGTACTCCCGCGCCAGTCGAAACAACATCTCGTGCAGTCGCTCGCTCGAGGCGTGGTCCAGATTTCCCGAGGGTTCGTCCGCCAGCACCAGGCTCGGATCGTGGACCAGGGCGCGGGCCACCGCGCACCGCTGCTGCTCCCCGCCCGAGAGCTCCGTCGGGCGATGGGTCATGCGCCCCGCCAATCCCACGGCCGACAACTTCTCCTCGGCCCGGGAGCGAGCTTCGCGCGCCGGCACTTTGCCGATCAGGAGCGGCATCATCACGTTCTCCAACGCCGAGAACTCCCGCAAGAGATGATGGAACTGAAACACGAACCCCAGTTTGCGATTGCGCAGCTCCGCCAGGCCCTGGGCGCCGAGGTCGGCGTAGCGCGACCCCTCCAGCCACACGTCGCCGGCACTGGGCCGATCCAACGCGCCGAGGAGATGCAACAGCGTGCTCTTGCCCGCCCCCGAAGTGCCCACCACCGCGATCAGCTCGCCGCGGTGCACGTCCACGTCGACACCCCGCAACACCTCCAGCGGCTGGCCGTCACCGCCCGCGTAGACCTTGCGAAGGCCTCTCGACTCGAGGAGAGCGGTCATTCGTACCGGATCGCCGGAACCGGGTCCAGGCGCGCCGCGACCAGCGCCGGATAGAGCGGCGCCAAGGTCGCGACCAGCAGGCTCGCGATCACCACCAGCAGCGCGTCGACCGGCTGCGTGTGCACCGGGAGGTGATCGATGAAATAGATCGACGGGTCGATGTGAATCCATTCACCCCGATTGATGACGGTGCCCCCGACCAGGCCAAGCGTCGCCCCCAACACGGTGCCCACCAGGCCGATCAACACGCCCTGCATCAGGAACACGCGCCGCACGGACGCGCGCCGCAGTCCCATCGCGAGCAGGATACCGATCTCCTTGGTCTTGTCGCGCACCACCATGGTCAAGGTGCCGACCACGTTGAACGCCGCGACGATGCAAATCAGAAACACCACGAAGGCCATAGCGAGTTTCTCGAGCTTCAGGGCCGAGAACAATGACGAGTTCTGAGACTGCCAGTCCACCACGCGATATGGGTATCCGAGCCGGTTCTCGAGATCGGCGCCCACCTGGTGCGCTGCCCAGGGGTCGGCTAACCGAACCTCGATGCCGGTGACCGCGCTGTCCAGGGCGGCAAACCGTTGCGCGACGCGACGCTCCAGCACGACGTATGAGTTGTCATATTCGAACATGCCGGTGTCGAACAGGCCGGTCACCTCGAAGCGATGGAATCGGGGCACGTAGGCCCCGAGACTCGGGTTGAACTTGGTCCCGGCGAACGCGACCAGGGTGACGACGTCTCCAGGGTACGCCGACAGCTTGCTGGAGAGCCGGCTTCCCAGCACGATGCCCGCCTCTACATCAGGCCGCGTGGTGCGAAAGCGCAGGTCCCCACGGGTGAAATGGCGGGCCAGGGTGGTGACCGGCAGCTTGCCCGTGTCGGGATCGATCCCCAACACCACGACGCCTTCAGCGTAGTCATGACCGGCCGAGATGCCGCCTTGCGTGATCACGAACGGCCCGGCCGCCGTCACCCCGGGTGAGCGGCGCACGCGCGTCAGGATGCTGCGCCAGTCGTCGAGCCGCAGCCCCTCCCCGTAGGTGAGCACCCGCAGGTGGGGACTCGCGACGAGGATCTTGTCGCGCAGGTCGGCCTGCAAACCATTCATGACACCCAGGACGATCACCAGCGCCATCACTCCGACGGTCACGCCGCCCACCGCGATCACGGTGATGAGCGACAGCAGGCTGGACATGCGCCGGCTCCGGAGATAGCGGAGGGCAATGAGCGCTTCGAGCCGCGAAGGCCAGTTGGCCCGCACGAACACCACCAGTCCCGCGACCAGCAGCGCGCCGACGGCCACGAGAATCATGTCGCGGAGATTCATACGGGCCGGAGCATAGGAAACAGGATCACGTCGCGGATCGAGGGCTGGTCCGTGAGGATCATGAGCAGGCGGTCCACGCCGAGGCCCACACCGCCCGTCGGCGGCATGCCGTACTCGAGCGCGCGCAGGAAATCCTCATCCAGCTGATGTGCCTCGGCATCGCCCGCGGCGCGAAATCGCGCCTGTTGCTCGAACCGCCGCCGCTGCTCATCGGGGTCGTTGAGCTCGCTGAACGCGTTGGCGAATTCCCGGCCCAGTACAAACAGCTCCCAGCGCTCCACCCGTGTCGCATCGTCCCGCTTCGCCTTCGCCAGCGGCGAGAGGGCAATCGGATAGTCCATCACAAATGTGGGCTGAATCAGCGTCGGCTCGACATAGTGCTTGAACACCTCGTCCAACAGCTTGCCGCCGCTCAGGGAATCCACGTCCGCCACCTGACGCTTGCGCAACGCGTCACGCAGCTCTTGGTCGCCGGCCCGTGCGATATCCACGCCCGCCGTCTGCCGCATCAGGGACGCGAAATCCGCCCGCGCAAACGGCGTGGCAAAGGACAGGGTGACCCCATGCCGCTCGAGCGTCGGGCTGCCAAACAGCTCCGTGACCACCTCCGCCAGCATGGCTTCCGTGATCTCGGCGATGACATGGTAGTCCGCGTACGCCTCGTACCATTCCGCCATGGTGAATTCCGGATTGTGCCACCGGTCGAGTCCTTCATTCCGGAAGTCGTGTCCGATTTCATACACCTTTTCCAGCCCGCCGACGATGCACCGTTTCAGGTACAGCT
>DATFGN010000122.1:0-4851 GCA_035249405.1 Gemmatimonadales bacterium | reverse complement strand
GGACCCGCCTCCGCCGGTCGTGACGGCGCCGCCATCGGTCCGAACGCCGGCAACCGGGGGTCCAGGTGGATCGCAGTCAGTCCAACTCGTGGGAACGGCGTCGGCCCCGTTGACCGCCGCATTGCCCTGAATCCTCACGTTGCCCTTGGTAGTGAGCGACGCTGCAATGTTGAACTGCAACGGCCGCAGGCGGGTGATCAGGGCCAGCCGCTGGCGCGCTCCGCCGCCGACGACCCGGCCCGCCACGCTCATCGAGTCTCCCCCGGTCACGTCCAGCATGAACAGGTTGTCGTTGAGCTTGTAGATCCAGCCACCAAAGCTGCCGCTCCGATTGGCGGCGGTCGTCGGCCCGATGCGCATGGAGTCGGCAGGGTAGATGCCGCGTCCGTTGATCGAGTCGGTCCGCCAACTGCGGATCCGATCGGCCAGTCCGTACTCGGCCACCCCGAACGACTGCTCCAGCCGGCGCGTGTTGTCCCCCATGCGCTGTTCCTGCGTCCCGACGAACAACGCCCCCCCTACCAGGACGCCGACTACGACCAGGGCGAACAAGACGACGGACAGCGCCATTCCCCGCTCGTTCCGCAGCTCCCGATCCATGACCCTGCCTCGCTTCCACATAGGTTCGCCTAGAAACGACGGTTGTTACGCAGCGCCACGCTGGTGCTCAAGCTGTCCACGGCATTGGCCAGTGTGGAGGTGCCGGCCCCGGTCTCGGATCGCAGCGGTTGCACTGTACGGGCGCGCACCACGAAGTCGATACGCGCCACGCGGCGCGGATCGCCCGTGGCGACACCCGTCGAGTCGTAGTAGCTCAGGCTGAGTCCGTTCGAGAGCACCGGCCCGATCAACGGCTGCAGGACCCCGCCGGCTGGCTGCATGCCGATGTAATAGCTCGTGTCTCCCGCCGGCTGGTACAGTTGATAAGTGACGGTTTCGAATCCCCGCAGTGGAGCCCCGTCGGAGATTCCCCCCGGCACGTTGGGCAGGGAGAATCCCGGACCCACTCCCAGACTGAGTGTGATGAGCCGGCCCGGCGACCCATCGGCGCAGTTCGCATTCACGACGGCGCTCGGCTTGGCAAACGCCCAATCGTCATCCAGCCGCGTCGCCGGGTCACCATCGTAGTAGATCAAGAGGGAATCGGTTGTGACATTGATGTCCCGCGCCCCCCAGAAAGGTGAGCTCCGGATCGTGACGGCCACTGAGGACACGATCCCCCCCAGGACCGGAGCCGTGCACACCACCCCGAGGTAGCGCATGGCGCGAATCGTGATCGCGGTCGCGGACATTGACTGGATATCATTGTCGCTCGCGTCGATCTCCCGCAGCTCCGTGGGGAGGATCGCAACGGCGGCGCGGATGTTCTGTTGCAAGTCGACGCGTTGGGTCTGCGCGTGAAACGTCCGCTGGTTGCCCATGAGAACGCGATACAGGGCCGCCATCACGAAACCCAGGACGACGAGCGTGATGAGCACCTCGATCAGGGTGAACCCGCGCCGCCGGCTCAGCACGTGACCGCCGTTTCGAGCGTGTCGGTCCGAACCCGGTTCTTGATCGTCTTGGCGGTCGTGACCACCCGAACCCGGTAGGTGTTGTTTCCCGCATCCGAGAACGCCCAGGTGTTGATCGCCACCCAGGTGCCGCCGCGGGTCATCGTTTCCGACCCGGGCTGTCGTTGGCTCGAAATGCACGCCGCCATCCTGGAGCGCTCCAGGCGCTGTGATGCGAAGGCCGCCGCAGCGGTCGAGCGCTGCCCCCGCCCGATCATCCGGGTCGACATCGCCATCGTGCTGGCGAGTCCTAGGAGGCCGATGCTGAGGATGATCATCGCGATCATCATCTCGACCAACGTGAACCCGTCCCGACCCCTGATCATCGAACCACCTTCCCAATCTGATTGATGACGATCGAGTCCTGTCCGCTACTGGACGTGACCCGGAGCGTCGTACTGAGCCCGTCGAAACTGATGCCGCTGGGCGCGTAGGTCACCGAATCGCGTGTCGCCGTGAGGGTAACGTTGAACCGGGCGGCAATCGGCTCCACCCCGCCCAACGTGTCCGTGGTCCCACCGTTCAGGCTGCATACCGTCACCCATGCCGTCCCGTTCGTGCCGGAGGTGAAATGGATCGCGGCCCGGCACCCGCGTGCCACGGCGGCCGCGCGCGCCTTGGCCGCGAAGGTGGAGAGCGCCACCCGGGCGGACCGCGTGCTGTTGCTGTTGAACGCGTCTCGCATGCGCGGGATCCCAAGGCTCATCAGGACCCCGAGCATGATCATCACGACCAGCAGTTCGAGTATGGTGAAGCCGCGCCGATACATCGTGCCGCCCGTCCCGGTGTAGTGGCTTGCCAACGTTCGTGAAGAGTGACTTCAAGGCGTTTCAGTCACGCGGACGACGTCCGGGTCGGCGAGCGGTCGACGACCGGTTAGCCCTCTTCGTGGAGATGCTGTGATGGACGACACGTTCCAACTGGGGGTGGTCGGTTTGGAGGGGTGAACGGCACTACCGCATCAGGTCCTGCACCTCCTGGGCCGCGTCGATGCGGCGATCCACGTGCTCGCCGATCTCTTTGGCCCGTTCGAGCGCCAGGGTGAGGTCCGAGATCGACCCGGTGCCTGATTGCAGTCGAATCAGGGCGAGCCGCAGGCGCTCGAGCGCGGCGACGGTCTCCGCCAACCGCTCACCCGTGTCCCCCTGGGCCCGGAGCGCCTCGGCGTCCGCCTCCAGCCGCTCGACCACGCCGCGCACGTCCGGGGCCTGGCTCCGCTCGTTGGCGGGCAGCGCGTCGTAGGCGGAGAGGGCCGAGCGTCCCAGCAACAGCTCCGTCCGCTCGACCGAGGGCAGTAGCGTGTGCGCCGGTTTCTTGAGCCGGTACCCGGCGACTCTGAAGAACCAGCGCCCCATTCTCCCGGCCCAGAGCCGATACCAGAGAGAATCGAGCTTGCGCAGCCAGCTGCGCTGCTTGATGACCTCGGCCTCTTCGGCCTGGACCTGCGCCTCGGCGAGGAGGGCAGCGCGGATGTCGTCGTAGGCGTAGCCATCCTTCATGAGACGCCGGGCCACGGCGACGAGCTGCGCGACGAGGACGATCCCGATCAGGCCCGGCCCGCCGAACGAAACGGAAACCCCGGTGCCGCCGGCCGTCACCGACTGGCCCGCGAAGGCCATGGCGAGGAGGACCATCGTCGTGACCTGCGCGTTTCGAACGAAGGCACGCACCATCGGCGGCGCGCGAAAGTCGCGCCCCCGCGCTTCCCCCACGACTCGCGCCACGTCATCGCCCATCTGAAACCGGGCACTCGGTACCTTCTGCAGGCAGCGATCGATGACCGCGGCGAGCTTGGCCGGCAGCTCGGGCCGGATCCTCTGGACGAGGGGCGCGGGCTCGGCGACCTGCTTGGCGAGAATCGCGGCCAGGTTCTTCGCCTCGAACGGCGGTCGCCCCGTGAGCGCGTAGAAGAACGTCGCTCCCAGCGAGTAGAGATCGCTGCGGGCGTCGACCGGCTCGCCACAGGCCTGCTCGGGGCTCATGTAGCGCGCGGTCCCCACGATGCCGCCCACGGGGCTCGAGTCGCCTCGTTGTCCCAGCGCGATGCCAAAATCGGTCACCAGCGCGCGCTCGGACGCGCGCTCGATCATGATGTTGTCCGGCTTCACATCGCGGTGGATCACGCCCCGCTGGTGTGCGTAGGCCAGCGCCCAGGCGACTTCCTGCAGCAGCTTCATGGCGAGCCGTGGGGGAAGCGGTCCCGCCCGCTCCACGCGCTCGCGCAGCGTTTCCCCATCGACGTAGGCCATGACGAAGTACACCAGCCCACCCCGCGCCTCGACGAGGTGGATCGGGACGATGTTGGGGTGGGACAGCCCGGCGGCCGTCCGAGCCTCGTTCACGAATCGTTCCCGCTCGGAGTCCCTGGCCGCCAATTGTGACGGCAGCAGCTTGATGGCGACGGGCCGGTCGAGCGCCACATCGCGGGCGAGGAGCACGATGCCCATCCCGCCCCGACCGAGCTCACGCTCGATCGAGTAGCGGCCGGCCAGCGCATCCTGGAGGTCCAGGACCTCGGGGCTCATCGGGGTCGTCATGGCATCGCGTAGTACGAAAGGGTCTCCAGGGTGTTTCCGAAAGGGGGCGCTGCGGCGAGCTCACTTCCCCGAAGACCCCGCGAGACTCTAGCTTTCCATCCCCGACATGCCCTCCACACGAACGACATCATGAGGACTCAGGCCGTGCGCCGTCTACTCCTAGTTGCCCTTGTGCTGACCATCGCCGTCCCACACCTGTCTTCCCAGGGGAGTGGATCATCGGCGGCGGATCCCCGTGTCGGCCTGCGCGCCGGATGGAGGGATGCCGGCCAGGCCGCCTGGAACCTTCGCCTGCTCTCTACGAGCGAGCGCACGACGGATTTTTTCAATCCATCGGATCCGGGCGATTTCAACTACATGAACTCGGATCTCGCGTTTCGCGGCCAGTACGTCATCCAGGGCAACTTTCGCGGCTTTCAGGTGTGGGACGTCACCGACCCCGCGCACCCGACCCTGACGCACGTACATCTCTGCCCCTCCATGCAGAGCGACGTGTCGGTGTTTCGGAACCTTCTCTTCGTCTCGGGTGAGTCCCTGAACGGACGCGTCGACTGCGGCGTGCAAGGCATTCAGGACACGGTCAGCGCGGATCGGCTGCGCGGCATCCGCATCTACGACATCAGCGACGTCACCCACCCCCGGTCCGTGGCGAACGTGCAGACCTGTCGCGGCTCGCACACACATACGGTCGTGACCGATCCACGCGACACGGGCGCCGTGTTCGTCTACGTCTCCGGCCAGGCGCCGGTGCGCTCACCCAA
>DATFGN010000121.1:0-2224 GCA_035249405.1 Gemmatimonadales bacterium | reverse complement strand
CGCGCGCGAACATCGGGTATCCGCAAAGGCCTGCCCGCTTCTCGCCCGGGGGCGCGCCCTTGCTCGAAAGATCCTCGGCGAGATAGATCGGGTTTCTTATCGTTGCGCGCCCGAGCTGAAACGTCTTCCCGCGGCGGATCGTCACGGTCCGAGGGTTGCCGTCGCGCCCTGTCACCGTTCTCGTCCCGATGATGGGCATGCCGAGCTCGTCCGCGAGCTTGGTGTCGATCTGGTTGACGCCGAACCCGGTGTCGAAGTGGAACCACCCGAGGTCCTGACCGTCTACAAGAGGGCGCACGTAGAAGTGCCCGTCTTCCCCCTCGCCCTTGGCGACACGCAGCTCGGCGGCGACAGTGTTGTCGAACGTCGTGTCGTCGGGCAGCGGGATCCTCGTGAACCGGTCGGGTGCCGTCGCCTCGATCTTCGCGAGCTTCTTTGCCTCGAACACGGATCGGTGGCCCGTTTCCTCCACGACGACTCGATGGGGGTAGAGGAATCCGAGGGTCGTCCTTCGGTAATCTGCGAAGTGATAGCTGTGGCGATCGCCCTTGTCCTCGACGATCAGACTCTCGGGCAGCCACGTGGCGCGGTTCACCCACAGCTTCGCGTCGATGATCGGCCCGACCAGCTCCTCCCTGAAAGCCAGCGACAATGCCACGCGCTCGGGGCCCGATTCCTCTGCCAGCACGGCCATCTCCAGCGGCGCGGCCTCATCGAGCCAAAAGCCGCTCCTCAACCACAGCGGGAGCAGCAGCCTTTCACGCTGCCGCTGCGCGGTGGGAGGAAGTGGCTCCCCGGTGGTTTGGTTGATTCGCCAGGCATCCTCCCCATCGAAGACGAACGGATCGGGGTTCGACGCGGTGGATTGGCGCCGCGCCTTGCCCATCGGGCCGAACGAATACACGACACCCGCGGGAGCGCTGGGGTCGGTGCCGGCTTCTTCCACCGTGAAACCGCGACGCAACTTGGCGAGAGCTTCATACCTGACAGACTGGCGGACGCTCTCCAGCACTCTTGCAACCGTGAGGATCTCCGCATCTGGCGAGGCCGGAACGCCTGTGCCTGCCGCCCCTCGCGTCTGTGAGTGGCCGCAAAGCAGCATGAGCAGAAAGGAAATGGAGCCGCCCATGACCCAGTGTGTCGCGGGACCGCGCCGAGAGGATGTCAACAAGTGTGACACCCTGTAAGTCTTTGCTCGCCTTGGGCTACGGCGTGGGCGAACACCTTTGGCTCTCGCCGATCGGAATCACGCCGCCCTCGCTGTCCCGGCCGGCCGGCCCCTCGCCGGCGTGGTTTTGGGCCGTGACGAGGAAATAGAAGTCACCGGCGGTGTCGGGTCGGGTCGTCGCTCGCCCGGTGACGTTCCCTTGCAGGCAGGCGTGATCGTAGGCGCCGCCGGTGAGCGACCCGAGCGATCCGCGGTAGAGGTTGTAGACGTCCGCGCCCGCGACCGCGCCCCAGGAGAAGGAGAGGTCGCTCCCGGACTTGTCGATCCGGAGAGGCGATTCACCGTCCTCGCCGTTCGGGACCTCGACCGGCACGACCTGCGCGACGACGGCGATGTCGTCGATGTACCAGCCTTCCCACGTGCTCGAGGCGTTGCTGCCGAACCGGAAGCGGAACCGGACATCTCCCGACCAGGTGGAGAGGTCGAACAGCTCCTCTTTCCACGGGATGTTCCCCGCGAACAGCCGCGTGCCGGCGGGGAACGGGCCGCCCACGTGCGCGTAGTTGTAGCCGCCGGCGGGCGTGATCTGGGTCCAGGTACCGCTGCCGAGCGGCTGGATCTCCACGATGCCACCGTCGGGGCTGTCGGCGTCGTTCGTCTCCTTGGCAAGCATCCGATGCCAGAACTGCAGGACGGAGCCGGGGCCGAGCGTCACGTAGGGGGACACCAGGGACGAGTTCAGGTTGTTCGCGTAATACGCCGATCCGCTGCCCCCGACCTTCCACGAGAATCCCCCGCCGGGAGTCCGGTTCCGGTAGGTGTCTCTGTGCCATGCGGCGTCGGCGGTGAAGCCGCCGCTCCCCGTCTCCGCGTCGGCGGCGAACCGCACGCTTACCGGATCGGTGGTGGCGCACGGAGCATTCGTCGGCAGCGGCGATGTGTTCAGGTTGTCGTCCACCGCCTTCGCGGCCAGGCAGTAGCGCGTGCCCGCCGCCAGGCCCATGAGCGTGAACGTCTGCGGCGTGCCCGAGGGCGTGGGCTTGGGCTCGCTGGCGG
>DATFGN010000120.1:0-16536 GCA_035249405.1 Gemmatimonadales bacterium | reverse complement strand
CGGTGCACCGGTGGCGGCGTCGAGCAGGACGAACATCCCGTCCGCCGACGACAGGCCGCGGTTGCGGTTGGCCGGGAAGCCGGTGGCGACCTTGAGCACGATGAACCGCCCGCCGGCGAGGTGCGCTCCCTTGACGTGCACCTCGGCCGTGGGGCGCGAGAGCTCGACGACCATCGGCTCGGGTAGCGTCGCCTGACCGAGCGCCAACGCCCGAAATCCGCGCTCTACCGCGGCCACGGCCGCCGCCATGGAGATGTGATCCTTGAAGACCTCCAATGGCACGACCCGCACGCTAGTCACCGAACGCTCGTCGCAGTCCCGACGCGGCGGCAGCCAGCGCGTGTCGCAGCTCTCCGGTCTCGTTCCCGAAGCCGAACCGCAGGTAGCCCGGCATGCCGAAATGCTCCCCGGGTACGAGCAACGTGTTCTCGGCGGCGCGCACCTGCTCGACCAGCGCTTCCCCCGGGATGGCGGCACGGTAGCGCGCGAAGCAGATCGCGCCGGCTTTCGGCGCCACCCACGTGAATGTGTCCCCGAAGCCGCGCAGCCATGTCTCGAGCACGGTGTAGTTCTGTCGCAGAATGCCGCGTGTGCGCGCCAGCAGGCGCTCCCGCGTCGCCGGCTCGAGGGCCAGTGTGGCGAGATGATCGGTGGCGCCAGACGGTCCGATGGTGGTGTAGTCGTGGCGCGCCCAGGCGTCGGCGACCAGCTCCGCCGGCGCCACGAGCCAGCCGATCCGGAGGCCCGGCAACCCGTACGCCTTGGAGAGTCCGGAGACGCATACCAGACGGTCATAGCTGCCCCAGAACGAGGCGGTGGTGCGGCCGTCGCGCTCGGCGCCGATATACACCTCGTCGGCGAGCAGCCACGCACCCACTTCCGCCGCGCGCTCGAGGATGATGCGTCGCGTCGCATCCGGGAGGATCGACCCTGTCGGATTGTGCGGGTTCGTCACCACGACGAGTTTCGTGCCGGGCGCGATCGCGGCGCGGATCTCGGCGGCGTCGGGCGCCCAGTCCCGGTCCTCGTGCAAACGGAATCCACGCACCCGGGCTCCCAGGTTCTGCGTGTGACCCCAGAGCTGCAGATAGTTGGGCAACAGCATGGCGACCGTGTCGCCGGGCTCGATGAGGCGCAACGCCGCGAGATAGTTCGCCTCGGCGCTCCCCGTTGTGACGAGCACCTGGTCAGGCGCAGCGCCTGGGTAGAGTGCCGCGATGCGCGCGCGCAGCCCGTCGGTGCCGTTGGACTGACAGTACCCGAGCCGCACATCCAGGAGCGGATCCACGGAGGACCCGGCGATGGCAATCAGCTCGCCGACGCTGAGCGGGTGGACGCCCGATTCCGACAGGTTGAAGCGAACGCGGTTTTCCCAGGTGCTCTGCCAGCGCTCGAGATCGAAGGTGACGAAGGACACGGGAGGCTCCTAGCTGAACTGGGCGAGGTCGTGCGGGTGCTCCAACCAGTAATCCGGCTCGAGATCCTCGAGCTGCGCTCTGTCGAAGGGACCCCACAGCACCGCGGCCGTGGCCACGCCCGCCGCGCGTCCGCACTCGAGGTCGTGCCGGGAATCGCCGATGAACACCGCCTCGGCGGGCGTCCGGGCGAGCCGCTCCAGCGCGGTGAGCACCGGCTCGGGATGCGGTTTCGGATTGGTGACGTCGTCAGCTCCGACCACGATCGTGAAGGCGTCTTCGATGCCCGCGAGGCGCAAGCCCTTGAGCGCACCGCCCCGCAGCTTGCTCGTCACGAGCCCTAGGACTTTGCCGTCCGCGCGGAGCCGCTGCACCTGTGCCACCACGCCGTCGTAGGGTCGCACCATCTCGTCGTGGTGGGCCAGGTTGTACTCACGGTAGGTCTCGACCATGGCGCGAATTTCGGTTTCATCGTTGCTCCAATGTCGGAATTGCACCCACAACGGCGTTCCGAGTCCTTCCATCCACACGGCATCCGGTGGCTCGACGCCGCGATGCGTGCGCATCGTGTGGCGGTAGGAGCGCAGGATCAGGTCGATCGAGTCGATCAGGGTACCATCGAGATCGAACAGAAACGTGGTCAACGCCACGACACGGCCTACCGGCTGCCACGCCGAAACCAGGCGCAATCGGGGGCGAGCGGGCACACCTCGCAGCGCGGCGAGGTTCGGCAGACATCCTGCCCGTGCCGGCGCAACAGCTGATGCGCCTGGATCAACCAGTTGTAGTCACGCGGCAGGTCGGGTGAGAGCGCGTCGGTGATTTGGCGGTACGCCGCGGGCCCGTTGGCGTTCGGCTTTCCGTACCCGATCCGGTTCAGCACGCGCAACCCGTTCGCTTCCGGGGCGAGGGTCGCCTGGGTGCGGCAAAACAGGAGAATGCGTTCCGCGCCCGGCTCGCCGATGCCCTTGAATCGCTTGAGCAGCTTCTTGGCTTCCCCGGGATTCTCGCGCACCAGGGTGCGCACCCGCGCCAGTCCGATTTCGATCATCAGCTCCGCGGCTTCGCGCAGGCGCGCCAGCCGCGTCGCCCCATTCGGACCGCCCGGCGCCAGCAGCTCGAGCATCTTGGGCTTCGGCGTGCGCAGGATGGCCTGGGGCGTGGTGCCGATCTTCTGGCGCAGCGTACGGAACACGAGGGCCCGCTGCTCGTCGTCGGGGACCGAGGCAACATGTTCCCAAATGATCCATTCGAACGGGCCGCTGGGGATCGGTCGTTTGGGGCGGCCATAGAGGACACGTAACCGGTCGATATAGACCCGGAGAGGCAGAGTAGGGCGTCGCATGGGACACTAAAAGTGTCCTCGAACCCCAAAACGGGACAACCCGTGGCCTGAAAAGGGTCGGGAATCAGGGCCGGCCCCTAGGGCGCCGGTGCCGCGCGGACGAAGCAAACGGCCGCGATCAGGCCCGGGGAAGGCGGATCGAACGCGGTCGCCAGCGGCGGTAAACCGTCGTGCCAGGCCAGTAAATCGCCCGCGTCAAATGGCCGGGGCCGCTCCAACAGGTCTTCCAGGAGCAACGCCTCCCCGGCGGTCAGCCCGCCGCACAGGCGGGCGACCAGGGCGTCGAGACGGCCCAGGCGACCTCCGTGTCCCGTCCGGGCCGCCCGGCGCGCGGCCGCCAGGACAAGCGGAACGAGCCGGCGGCCGGCTGTGTCCCGGTCGGCCGTGCGCCAGCGGGCGGCGGCAACGGCGGCCACACGCTGCCGGACCAGCGGTGCCGCAACGCGAATGGCGCGATCGACCGCCGCACGATCGACCGGACAGGGTACGCTGACCGTGGCGTCCACCAGCAAAGTCGCCACACGCCTTGGATCCGCGGAGGCGATCCCGTCCTCCACCACCACCGCCTCCACCAATGCGCCGATGCGCACAAGCAGAACGCAGCCATCGATCGTCGCCTGCACGGCGGCAATGCTCCCTGCTTTCTCGTCGCCCGCGAGCCCCGCGAGGGGTTGCAGTTGATCGCACCAGTCGAGTGGCGCTTCGCCGGCCGCGGGACCGTGGACCGTTTCGATCTGTGCCGCGCCGGCGGAAACTTGTGCCGTCACCTTGTGGGCCAATCGAGACTCGAGCGCGATGGCCGTGGCCAGCGGATCAGGCGGAAGGAAGGTGACGGTGGCAACGCTGAGATGCGGCGAGGCGAGCCGGTCCACGCGCCCCACGCGCTGCGCCAGTCGTGCCGGACTCCACGGCAAATCGTAGTGCACCACGCGCCCGGCGTCCTGCAGGTTGAGGCCCTCTCCGACGAGATCGGTCGCGAGCAGCACGTCGACCCGAGACCGCGCCGCGGGGGGACTCACTCGATGCGAGCGCGGGGCGAACGCTTGGAGCACCTCACGCCGCGTACTGCGACCCAACCCGAGCCACGCCATCGATCCGACCACCGCGCCAACCTGGAATTCACCCGCAAGGCGTCGGCGCAGATGGTGCACGGTGGCCGCCGCTACGCTGAACACGATCGTCTTGACCGGCGTATCAGCCAACAGCAGAGCGAGCGCATCCGCTTTGGGATCGATCGTCGTGCGCGCGCGGTCCAGTAGATCTCGCAGCAGTACGGCCTCGTCGTGGCCGGGAGCCGGCTCGCCGCCCGTCTCGAGCAGCAACGGAAGGAATCCCAACTGTAGATCCGCTCCGTCGGCCATTGGAAACAGGCGTCGGAAATCGCGCGCGGAAAGCCGGCGACGGATCGCGTTCGCTGCTCGCGCGATGACCCAGAACGCCTCGACTCGCCGCAAACTCTCTCTCAAGGCGGGCACGCTCGAAGCCAACCGGCGCACCAGTGTCAGCCGTAGCAGCGCGCCGACCCCGCCCGGTGGGCGCATCAGACCGATTCCCCGTACGAGCTCGCTCACGAGCTCCGGGACGGCGGGTGCGGCCATGATTGTCGTGGTCGGCACCCGATGCGGGAACGTCACGCCGGTCCAGTGCGAGGTGACCCGATGCCGAGAACGGGCGACCACGAATCTGGCCACAGCGGCGAGCAGCGAGGGTGCCGGCGCTGGGTCCCGCGCCGCATGGAGCAATGAAGGGACGCCGACTGCCACAAGCGCGTCGTCTCGCAAGAACAGACGCAGCAGGTGCAGCAACTCTGCGACTCGATGGTGCACAGGCGTGGCGGAAACAAGCAGCATGCGCCATCCGACGACGCGCTTGGCCAGTGCCTGATAGCGGCGCGTGCCCGGATTGCGAAAGTGGTGCGCCTCGTCGACGATGCACAGCGGCGGCGCCCCGGATGCTCGGCGCCATTTGGGGACGTGGGCATCCCGACTCAGTCGCTCGTGACTCCAAATGCGGGCGGACAGCGCGAGCCGATCGAGGAGATCGCGCCATTGCGGGATCAACACCGCGGGCACGACGAGCGTCGGCACGACGCCCAGGCTGCTGGCGACCGCGAGCGCGACGTACGACTTGCCGAGTCCGGCGGCATCAGCCAGAACGGCGCCGCCGTGCCGGCTCAGGAGCGCGAGGAGCCGGTCGTGGGCTGGGACCTGATGTGCCTCGAGCCACGGCGGCGCGCACGGCGATAGCGCCGGGAGGTCGAGCAAGGCTCGCGCCGCCGCCGCGCACGCGGCCGCTGGCGTCGCGGCGACGTCGCCCGTGAGCAGGAGGGAGAGCGGCTCATCGGGCGACTGGAGCTCTTCAGCGAGGATCCGGTACGAGGCGCGCGAGGACGCGACGGTCGGCGGCATCGAGGTGGTACAGCTCGGCGGCGAGCGCGTCGGCCGGCTCGCAGCGTCGTCCGAGTTCGGCCAGCAGGGACCACGTGGGCTCGTCGATCACCGGGAGCGGCAGCGCCCCGACGACACGGGCATTGAAACGACGAAACCCGCCGCGCGCGGGATCAGCGGTGAGACGGGCCAGCGCAGTGCACCAGCGACTGTTCAGTAGCGCGGCGAGGGCATGGGCGTCGCCGGGGCTTCGCGTCGCGATGCCGTAGACCGTATTGAGAGGAACGACATCCGGCGGCGGCACAACCGCCACCAGCTGCCGTGACAGGTCAGGCCACAACACGCGATGCATCGACAGCGCGAGCTTGGTCCGGAACACCTGCCAGGCAGGACCACCGCGGTAGTCGGCCCGCCGCATCAACTGGTCGAGATGAGGCTCCAGCTGAGACGCGAGCGCGCCCTCCAGCCGGTCCAGCGGCCGTCCCCCCGGATCGTGTGGCCACAGGACGTAGAGACGCGGCGTGGCGAGCCAGCGCGTCAGATCCCGCCCCCGCACGGCGGGTCTGGTGCCGGGCATCTGCGTCGGTACCAGAAAGACTCGATCGGCGCCCGTCTTCACCCCCAGGCAGGGGTGCCAGCGATCGTGGATGGTCAGGCACTCACGCGACAGCCGGCGGGCGACGGCGCCGGCGTCGGGAACGAGCATCCACGGGCCCGGTGCCTGCAGCAGCAGCTGCGGGACCGGGGATGGACCCGCGACGCCGAGCGTGCAGCGGACAACGGCGCCCGGTTCGGGATCGCGACGCGCCGCGACCAGGGCCATGGGATACACCGCGGCTCCGAACGCGTCTGCCGAGTCGTCGAGCGGAGCGACGCGTTCCAGCCGGGTCGCGCCGGACAACCGCCGCCGCAGGGCTTCGGCATAGCCGGCAGTGGCCAGCTTTGCCGGCACGAGCATCCCGATGACTCCACCGGGAGCGGTCAGCTCCAGTGCGCGTTCACAGAACGCGACGGACAAGTCCGGCACATGGGCAAAGCCGGCGGCAGACGCCGGACGCCACGTGGCATAGCGGTGCGCCAGGATCTCTCGGACCCGAGCCGGCAGCCGTTCACCGCGGACCCAGGGCGGGTTGCCGAGCACGACGTCGAACCCACCGAGGGCCAGGTGATCGCCGAAGTGCGAGTCCACGCTGAAGAACGGCGCGCCGCCGTCTCGCACCAGTTGCCGTCGCGCCGCGCGCAGCTCGGCCCGCGCGCGGCGCAACCGGAGCATCGTGGCCCGTTGCGTGGCGTCGAGCCCCTGGCGCCGGCCGAACAGGTCTCGACTTCTGGCGGCGCTGCCAATTTCCCGGATGCGCGTTTCCAGTGCCTCGAGCGCCTGCTCGTAGAGCGTGCGCGCGAGGTCGTGCTCCGCTTTCGCCAGAGAGCGAGTCGCCTCGCGTTTGGCAGCCCCGCTCATCGCAAACAGCTGGCGCCGGTGGTGCGTCAGGCGCGCAGTCTCGGTCCTGAGTGGCCGAGTGGCAGGACCGGCCAACGAGACGGCGACTGTGTAGGGATCGAGCAGGGCGTCGCCCTCGCGCAGGTGCCCGTCGAGATTGGGGAGTGGCGCGACGGCGTCGGGGCTCGAGACGGAATCCTGGGCCGCCAGGGAGAGCCAGAGGCGCAGCTCGGCCAGACGAATGGCGGTGGGCGAGAGATCCACGCCGAACAGGGAATGGGCGATGATGTCGCGGCGCAGCGCCGCCGAATCTCGCTCCCCAGCGGAGATGCGCAGTCGCGCGAGCTCGTCCAGGGCCCCGAGCAGAAATGCCCCCGAGCCCGCGGCGGGATCGAGCACCCGCAGGCGGCCGACGGGTGGTGGATCGGTGGGCGCTTGTCCGCGGTAGACCCACCGCTCTGCGACCACGCGCATCAACCCCATTCGATGGATCAGTGTGGCGGCGAGCGCAGCCCGTACGACTTCACGAACCAGGGCGCTCGGTGTGTAGTAGCTGCCGCTGGCGCGTCGCTCCCCGGGCTCCATGACGCCTTCGAATACGCGTCCGAGCATGTCCGGGGCGACGCGAGATTCCGCGTCGCTTTCTCGAACCGTAAAGTGGAATCGCTCGAATACTTCCTCGAACGCGTCGCGCCAGAGCGCATTGTCCCAGACCGCGGGGCCGGCCCGGCGCTCCAGTGGCGTCGGCTCGAACAACCCCCCGTTGAGAAACGGCAGGCGGCCCAGGGCGCGCACCGAAAGCATGCGCGAGGCAATGGGCCGGTTCAGGGCACCGAAGCAGAGTGGGTGCAACGCCGCGCGATGAAAGTGGCGCCCGCGCGCGATGGTGCGGTCGAGCAGCCGCGGCAGGTAGCGGTGATCGCCGTCCAGCCATCCCTGCTCCTGCACGAAATAGAGAAACAACACGCGGGTGAGGATCGTGAGCGCGAGGGCGTGTCGTTCAGTTCGGGACGTTGGGGCGCGGAGCGAATCGGTGAACCGCTCGACTGTAGCGCGGAAGGCACGAAAGAAGCGCACCGTCACCGCTTCGCTGGCCAGGACATCGCCGACCCGTAGCGAAAGGGCGAGCGGCGATTCGCCGGGGTCAGGCGTTAGCCGCTCCAGGGTGGCCAGGGCGGCGGCTCCCGGCCGTTCGAGTACGATCGGAACCGCACGAATTCCCAGGGTGCCGGTGGTGCCGGCTCGCCACGCGGCAAGGACGAGGCGCCGCGGAGTGCCGCCGAGCCCGCAGGCCAGGCCCCGGTCGGCGCCAGCGGCAAAGCGCCGGGCGGCGGCTCGTGCGGCGCCTTCCGGGTCCGCCGAATCCAGGGCGACGATCCGGAACGCTTCGTGACGGGCGACGAGCGCCGCGGCGGTGACTTTGGCCGCGTTCGCTTCCATGGTACCGAGCCAGGGCCCGGGTGGAACGGTCTCCCACGCCGCTTGATAGCCGAGCGCGCGAAACAGGTCGCGAAGATCGGAGATCTGCTCGGTGCGGGTGAGAAGCTCCCGAAGCACCACGGGCCCCTCGGTTCGAAGGGCCGAAACATTGGACCGGATGCCGGTGGAACCGTTACCGGATTACTGCGGGCGGGATCAAAAAAAAACAGGGAGCACAGAGCGGTCAGCTCCGTGCTCCCTGTGCCCTGCTGCGGCCGTTAGGAGGATTTTCTGATCTGGATGCTTCCGTTTACAGTGGTCAATTGCAGCGTGCGATCTCCACCGCCGCCGATCGTGCCCCGCATGCGCCGCGGACCCCACTTGCCCATGATGGTCAGCGGGAAGTCGGTTTCCAGGTCGCCGTTCACCGTCGAGGCACGGACTTCGGTGCTGACGCCTGCGGGGAGCGTCAGGATGATCCCGCCATTGACCGTGGTAAAGGAGGCCTCCCCCGTCCAGTCGGCGCGTCCCATGCTGGCCCGAATCGAGCCATTCACGGTGCTCGCTTCGACGTGGCCGGCTGCGGAGACGTTGACGCTGCCGTTCACCGTGCTGGCCGAGGCATCCGCGCCCATGCCATCCGCGTCGACGTCGCCGTTCACGGTGCTGCCGTCGAACCCGATGCCGGCCGGCAATCTGATCGTGAAATCGACGGTCACGTCGTTGTCTTCGGTCGAGGAGTGGTTACTACCGGGTTCGCAACTGTTCTCCTGCCGCGCGCGGCGGGGCGTTGGGTAGAGCGCGCAGATGAGAACGCCGTCTTCGAACGGGACGACCTTGATCTCCACATCGTCGGGATCCGAGCGGCGCGCGGTCTTCCGGGCCGTGACGTCGATCTCGTTCCCCGCGGCCGCCATGGCGCGGATGCTGCCGTTCACGCCCCTGACCTCGAGCCGCTTGCCGGCGGCGAGGCGTCCGGTCCAGTGAAAATCCTGCGCTGCGGCGGGAATGGCGCCGAGCAGGGCGGCGAGGCCGGTCACCGCAAGAGTCGTGGTCAGTCGCATGTCGCTACTCCTGTTGTTCGTGAATCTTCCCGGGCCGGCACATTCTGATGCTGCCGTCGAACGACTCGAGCTCGAGCCGCGCGCTCCCGGTACCGAGGGTGAATGAGAAACGGTGCTTCATTTTGTCCTTGATGGTGACGGGAAAGCACGAATCGAAGCTGCCGCTGAACGTGGCCACCGACACCGTGACGTTGGCTCGTTCGGGGACCGAGACGGCCACTTCGCCGTCGTGGGACTGGAAGCGGTAGCGGCCGCCATCCTTGATGGTCCCGTCGTATTCAATGCTGCCGTCGACCGAGCTCGCGTCAACGCTCGACGATTCGATGTCCAGCAACGTGATGGATCCGTCGACGGTTTCCGCGGTGATATCACCCTGGACATCGCGCAGCTCGATGCTCCCGTCAACGCTATTCACCTCAACATGTCCCGAAGCGCCCACGAGCGTCACTTCGCCCTCGACGGTGTGGAGCGAGACGTTTCCCTTCCCGCCTACGACGCGGATCGACCCCTCCACGGTTTCAACGGTCACCTCGGCATCCGTGCCTTCGATCGTGACCTCGGCGGACGGAGTCCCGGAAACCGAGAGCGGCATCCAGGCCGGGGCCAGGATCTCGTAATCGACCATGGCCGGACCATGGCGCGAGGATGCGCTGATACTGATGGTCGATCCCTCGGCGGAGACCCGCACGTTATCGCGACTGCCGTGGCTGGCCCGGACGCGGATCGAGTTTTGCCGCCAGGCTTTGATCACCACCTGACCGCCGAAATCGCTGACATCGAGACGCTGGCCCTGACGCACCGCGAACGTCGTGTCGGTGTCCTGGGTCAGTGTTGCGACGGCGACCAGTAAGAACAGCATTGCAACCCCTCTCTATGTCCGAGCGGTGGCGATGCGATTCGCCTCCCGCAGGAATTCCATTTTTTGCCGCATGGTGTCGGCTAGGTGATGGTTCAGATACGAGCTGTTGGGATCGACCTCCAGGGCGCGGCGCGCTTCGGCAATGGCCGAGTCGATCACGGCGAGACTGTGCTCGAGCTTTCGGACGGTAACCGGACTGAGCCGCCCCGTCCGCTGCCCCTCACGAAGGGCCAGCTGTAGCTGGGCCACGGCGAGATCCGCGCGCGAGTCCGCGCGTGCGGGCCACGCCACCGGTTGAGCCGGCGTCGATGGCGCGGGCGCCGGGGTCGCGACCGGTGCCGGCGCACTCGGGCTGCGCGCGACGAACCGGGCCACCACCACGGTCGTGGCCACCAGCACGATGCTCGCGGCCACCAGCTGCGGAACGGTGAAGCTCACGCGCCGCAGCGCGCGGCGCCGTGCCACGTCATCGGTCGAGACGCCGATCCGGGTGGCGATACCGGGCCACAGATCGATCGCCGGCGGCCGATCGTCCAGGGCGTGGGCCCGGCCGACCACGCGCCGCAGATCGGCCAGCGTCGCGGTGCAGGCCGCGCATTCGGCGAGATGTGCTTCGAGGGCGATCCGCTGCGATTGATCCAGCTCGTCGTCCAGGTAATCAGACAGTTGGTTCATCCATTGATCGCTCATATCAACGCTCCTGCCCGTGCTAACGATCGAGATACTTCCGTAACGCCATCCGGGCATGATGCAGCTGCGATTTCGAAGTGCCCGGTACGATCCCCAACAGCTTGGCAATCTCTTCGTGGCGGAATCCTTGGACGTCGTGGAGGAGGAACACCTGCCGGGCGCCTTCCGGTAACCGACTGATGGCTTCCTCGAAGTCCAGGCCGTGTTCGGGCGTCTCGACGCGGCCCGCCACTTGCTCGAGCGCCTCGCCGTCCTCGTAGAAGCGGCGTCGCTCACCACCCAACGTCTTGCGACGGGCGAGAATCACGTTCACCGCCAGCCGATGCAGCCAGGTGCCGAACGCCGCTTCACCACGGAACGTGTGCAGCTTCTCCCAGGCCCGCACGAACACGTCCTGCGTCACGTCGTCGGCGTGCGTGCCGTCCAGCATGCGGCGCACCAGGCCAAGCACTCGGGGTACGTGGGTGCGGTACAGGCGTTCAAAAGCGCGGCCGTCCCCGCTCTGGGCCAGCGCTACGTCCGCTGTTTCCGCGTCCATCGCCGCCGTGATTGCATCAGTACTCAGGGTCGCCACTCCGCACCGGTAAGCCGGGTTCAGGTCGTTGGATACATAAAGAAGGGACGAAGGTTGCAGGCTGAACAGGGCAGCGCCGTAACCGTCCGTCGACACGGCACCTACGCTGCTCGCAGCTCACATGGGTTCGCGCTCTGGGCCGGCAACCGCGGCCGCCGCGGTGACATGGCCGGTCACGTTCGTCATAGTGCGAAACATGTCGGGGATACGGTCCAGACCGATCAGGAGGCTCAACCCCCCGAGGGGCAGGCCGAGCTGCAGGAACGCGGGAGCCATGCTGACGATGGAGGCCGACGGCACGCTGGCGACCGAGAGCGAAGCGAGGAATACGGCCGCCGCGGCCTCGAGTTTGGCCATCGCGCCGAAGGGCAATCCATACAGGCTGACGACAAAACACACGGCAACGGTCTGGTACAGGGCGCTGCCAGGTCGATTGATGCTCGCGCCGAATGGCAAGACGAACCCCGAGACCCGGCGCGGCAAGCGCAGCTCGTCGGCGGCTTCGAGCATCACCGGCAGGCTGGCCATCGAGGAGGTGGTCGAGAAGCCCATGGTCATCGACGGCAACGCCGTCTTGAGGAATACGCGGGGCGAGTGGCGGCCGAGCGTCACGGCCAACGGAACGAGCACGGCGGCGATCAGCAGCGCGAGCCCCACGATCAGCGCCAACACGAACACCAGCATGGCCCGGACCAGCGACCAGCCGAATTGCGCCGCCGTCGAGCCCACGAGCGCGAAGATCCCGAGCGGGGCGAGCAGCAAAACCCAATGCACGATGCGGATCATGGTCAACGTGAGCCCGTCGGCCAGATCGGTCAGCGGCCGGCGTTTGGCTTCGGGGAGCGTCGCCGCGGCGACCCCCATCGCGACCACGAATACCACGAAGGGCAGCAGGCTGCCGTCCGCGGCGGCCCGAACGGGATTGCGGGGCACCAGCTCTACGAGAAACGACACGCCGCTCGGCAGCTCGGCGGCGCGCTGCGCTATGGTGGTGTCGCCACCTGCCATGGCGCGGAGCATGGCCTGTTGTTCCGCGGGAATTGGAGACAGGGGAAGCACCAGGGCCGAGACCAGAAAGCCAATCACGATGGCGGCAAGCGCGGTGCCCCAAAAAAACGACAGTGTCTTGACCCCGAGACGGCCTACCTGGCGCAGGTCGCCCAATCCGGCCACGCCGCTGAACACGGCGCCGGCCACCAGAGGGATGACGCACATCGAGAGCAGGTTGAGGAACAGCGTACCGACCGGTCGTACGGCGCGCATGATGCCGAGCAGCAGGTCACTCTGCGTCGCTGCGGCGACGAGGCCGACGATGAGTCCCGCCACGAGTCCTACCGCCATCCAAATATTGTTGCGCATTGCGACCATCATACACTCCCCTGGCTAGATTCGAAGCCTGTGGCCACAGCCAAGCAACGCGCATTCCGATTGACTGGAGCGGACGGCGGGCCGCTCCGCGGCGATGTCCGAACCGCGGGTGAAGACCGGCCCGCCGTCGTCATCTGTCACGGGTTCAAAGGATTCAAGAATTGGGGCTTCTTCCCGGTGATCGCCGAGCAACTGGCGCGCGCTGGGTTCACCGCTGTGTCGTTCAATTTCTCGGGGTCTGGAGTGGGTGAGGATGGCGAGACGTTCAGTGAGCCGGAGCGATTCGCCCACGTCACCTACTCCGCGGAAGTCAGGGACTTGGATCGGATCATTACAGCGCTGGCGGACGGCTCTGTCGGGTTGGCGCCCACCGCCATCGGGGTGCTCGGCCACAGCATGGGTGGCGGTGTGGCGGTCCTTCAGGCGGCAGGGGATCAGCGAGTTGGCGCCCTGGTCACCTGGGCGGCGACGGCGCGATTCGGCCGCCTGTGGCAGCCCGAACAGGTGCCCGAATGGCGCCGCACCGGGACGCTCGAGGTGATGAACCAGCGCACGGGAGAGATCCTGCCGCTTTCCACCGACATTCTCGATGACTGGGAGCGCAACGCCGCGCGCCTGGACGTCAGCCGGGCCGCGGGTCTCGTGCGTGGACCGTGGCTGATTGCACATGGCTCGGCAGACGAATCCGTGCCGGTCGACGACGCCCGAGCCCTGCACGAGGCGAATCCCCGATCCGAGCTGCTGCTGTTGGATGACGCCGGTCACACGTTCGGCATCAAGCACCCCTGGGGCGGCAGCAGCAAGGCATTCGACCGCCTCTACCAGGCGACGGTCGCGTGGTTCGCCCGGCACTTGCTCCCATGACCCTGGCTCACGTGCGCTCGGCGCTAGCGGGCTACGTGCCCCGTCAGGTCGAAGCGCCCGAAGCCAGGCCCGCCGCCGTCGCGATGATGCTGCTCGAACGACCTTCCGGTCTGGAGACGCTCCTCATCAAGCGCGCCGAGCGGGTAGGCGACCCCTGGTCCCGTCAGGTCGCCCTTCCTGGCGGACGTCATGAGCCCGCCGACGCCGATCTCTTGGTAACGGCAATCCGGGAAACCCGCGAAGAGACGGGAATCGATCTTGTCGGTGCGGAGCGGCTCGGCGTGTTGGACGACCTGTATCCGCGGACCCCAACATTACCGCCTGTGTTGGTCCGTCCGTTTGTATTTGCATTGACGGCACTGCCGGCGATCGTTCCGAGCGCGGAAGTCGCACACGCCTTTTGGGTCCCGCTCGATCGCCTGGTAGAGCCGGGTGTGCGGCGCGAGGTCACTCTCCAAGTCGCCGGCGTGGAACGGGTGTTCCCGGCCTACGACCTGGGCGATGAAGTCATCTGGGGCATGACCGAGCGCATCATCACGCCATTTCTCGACCTGATCGGCTACACCGCCTAGAAAACAGAGCCTGACAATGTCCGGAGTCGTAAGCGGACGTCCGACTCTCGTGTCCTGCAATAGTTTAGACTAATCGTCATATTAGCTTGACGGTATAGTCATATTAGTCTATACTAAAGCCCTGTTTCCACATTGAGTTAAGAGGTGTTATGCCGAGTGGCATGACGGCGCAGGAACCATCGCTGACACGATCGGTCGAAGACTATTTGAAGGCCATCTACCGCCTGTCGGCTCAAGGGGGATTCGCCACGACGAGCGACATCGCATCGCTCCTGACGTTGAGCGCGCCCTCGGTGAGCGGCATGGTCAAACGGCTCTCGGAGATGGGACTGATCGAGCATGTGCCGTATCGCGGTGTGCAGCTCACCGCACAGGGGCGCCGCGCGGCCCTGAAGATGATCCGTCGTCACCGCGTGCTCGAGCTCTACCTGACGCGCAACCTCAGCTACGACTGGGACGGCGTGCACAACGAAGCCGAGCGGTTGGAGCACGCAGTTTCGGACGATCTCATCGAGCGCATGGCCGCGGCGTTGGGGGATCCGCGCTACGATCCGCACGGCGATCCGATTCCCACGGCAACGGGCGACATCGAAGAGGCTGAGCTCGTCTCGTTGGCCGATGCCCCGATCGGTACCAACCTCGAGTTGCGACAGGTCGGTACTCAGGATCCCGCCCGCCTGCGCTACTTCGCCGAGCAGGGCCTGGTGCCCGGCATCCACGTCTCGGTCACCGATCGCCAGCCGTTCAATGGTCCCACCACGGTCTATCTCTACGCCTCCGGAACGGCGCGGATCGTCGGCCGTGAGCTGGCCCAGGTGCTCTGGTGTCGGGAGACGCCACGTTGAAGGGTCGCCTGTCGATCCTGGCCGTGGTGCTGGGTGCGGCCCTCGTGGCGTGCGACCGGCTGCTTCCCGCAGCTCCCCCCGGCGAAGATGTCCTCGAGGGACCGATCGACGGGCTGAACCGGGCACAGCTCGCAACCTTTGCCAAAGGAGACGGGGAGTTCAGCCGGGTCTTCAGCCCTGGGAACGGTGCGGGGCCGTTGTTCATCGCCACCGCGTGCGAGGCCTGTCACGTTGGCGACGGCAAAGGTCATCCGGTCTTCAACTTGACCCGGTTCGGCCGCATGGGCCCCGGCGGGTTCGATCCCATGCGTGCCTTCGGGGGTCCCCAAGTCCAGAATCGCGCTGTGCAAGGCTACATCGCCGAAGTCGTCCCCAACGGCGTGACGGGCGTGTCGGTCTTCACCGCGCCCAGCGTGACCGGGCTGGGGTTGCTGGAGGCGGTGGATGATACGACGCTGCTGCGGCTCTCGGACTCGAGTGATGCGGACGGCGATGGAATTTCCGGCCGGGTCCAGCTGCTCGATGAGAACGATCTCCTGGTCGAGGTCACCTCGCTCGAATCGCTCTTCGACATCGGGACCCCGACGCGGGGCGTGGCGATCCTGGGGAAGTACATCGGGCGGTTTGGGAAGAAAGGTCTGAGTGTCAACCTGCTGCACCAGACCGTCTCAGCCTACCACGAGGACATGGGGCTGACGACCGACCAGATCCTGACCGACGTGTTCAACCGACAGGTCGGCAACTTCGCGAGCGACGATGTCCCAGACCCCGAGGTTCCATCGAGCACGGTGAGCGCGGTGGTCTTCTATCTGAAGACGCTGCGACCGCCACCCCGCCGGGACGGTCCGGATGTCGCGGCCGGGGAGACGCTCTTCGCCCAAGTCGGGTGCGCGGGCTGCCACCTGCCGACGTTGACCACCGGTGCGTCTCCGATTGCGCCATTGCATCAGGCGACGTTCCATCCCTATACCGATCTGTTGCTCCACGACATGGGACCAGAGCTCGACGACGGCTATACCGAAGGGATCGCGCTCACCTCGGAGTGGCGGACGCCCCCGCTCTGGGGAATCGGACTCGCGCACGCATCGCAGGGCGGGGCCATGCACCTGCTGCATGACGGACGCGCCAGGAGCCTGCGCGAGGCGATCGGTTTTCACGGTGGGGAGGGCGCATCGAGTCGCGCCGCGTTCAACGGCCTGACGGCGGCGGAGCAGGAACGACTGCTGCGCTTCCTCGAGTCGCTCTGATGGTGTCGCGCCGCGCGTTCGTCTGCCAGGTCTCGGGAGGCGTGCTGGGTGCGCTCCCGCTCATCAGTGCGTGTGCGCCCTTCTACTATGTGGGCGGCGGAATCGAAAACGGCCGGCTGGTGGTGAGCCTCGCGGATTTCGGCGCGGGGCCGTTCGCCCTGGTGGACGCGCCGAACCTCCCGATGCCGATCTACCTGTACCGGCACGAGGGCGGATCGTTCACCGCAGTACTCACCCGCTGCATGCATCGTGGCTGTCAGGTCGAGCCGACGGGCGGCCACTTGGTGTGTCCGTGTCACGGGAGTGAGTACGACAATACCGGCGCCGTCCTGAAGGGCCCGACGCAGCTCCCCCTGATTCGGTTCCCGGTCGAAACGCAGGGTGACCAGATCTACATCTCCCTGGCCGCCGCCACCGGGGAGGCTCAGCCGTGAGTCGAAGCTTGTCGA
>DATFGN010000119.1:0-7029 GCA_035249405.1 Gemmatimonadales bacterium | reverse complement strand
CGAACGCAGCGTGAATATCGCAACCGCCCGGGCGCCGGCCGCACGCCCCCCGGCCGAAACACTTGCTGCGATACCGGTTGTGCTTGACGCCGTCGGTCGTGACGCCGGCGCGATAGGGCGTCAGTACCCGTCCCATGGGCGCGAGCTTCTGGCGCAGCATGACCTCGGCGACGTTGAGCTTCGTGGGTCGCTGGAACAGGCTGTCCGGAAGGTGCGGCAGGTTTTCCTTGTGACCCGAGATCCCGAGATAGAGATCGACCTTGTCGTAGTAGGGCTGCAGGTCGGCGTAGGAAATCGGCCAATCTTCCCCATAGCCGTCGTGGGACTTGCCCTTGAAGTCGTAATCGGAGAGCCGCAGCGCCAGACGACCCCAGATGTTGGTCTTGCCGCCTAACGCGCGCGCCCGCACCCACGCGTAGCGCGTGCCCGTGTAGGGATGGTCCTTTTCGTCGACCAGGATGTTCTTGACGTAGTCGCCGCCATCCCAGCCGCCGACGTAGGAATACACGTGCTTGAACGCCGAGCCTTTGGCGTAAGGCGGCTGCCGGATCGTGTACTCGTTGAAGGAAAGCCCATGCGATCCCGGCGGCAGGTCCCCGCGACGCGGATGGTCGTAGGGCCACTGCATGGAGCGCAGCTCCTGCTCGATGGGCAGTTTTCTCCCCGCCTCGAGCAGCAACACCTTCGACCCGCGCGAGGTGAGGACGTGGGAGGCCATGCCGCCCGCGGCGCCGGAGCCGACGACGATCGCGTCATACGTCCGGGACAGGTCGACTTCCGGCTCCTGCGGCGGGGCAACCTTCACCAGAGTCATGAGCGCATCTCCTGCGGTGACAGTCGGCGCGAGCCCCGCGGTTCAGGCGAGCAGGCGCTCTACCGGATAGCGGAAGTTGTCCTTGTGAGTATTGAAGATCGCATGCACGTCGAGACCCGAGCTCGTGCGGGCGTCGTACAAACAGAGGGTGACGACGGGAAATCGCGGCGCAATGAGTCGGTCGTAGCCCGCCTCGTACTGGACGATCTGCTCTCGCGTCAGCCGCTGGGTGAGCGGACCGACGTCACCCACGGCGCGGAGCGACTCGGCACCGGCGGCCAGCACATCGACAAAATGCGATTCGAAGTAGTCGTACTGCGCTTCCGGGGTCGCGGCATAGTCCGACAACACGAGATGGCCGGCGCGGATCTGGACCGCCATGCGCTGGTGACCCAGATACGTGAGAATGGCTGCGCGCACCTTCGGCTCGGCGACGAGAAAACAGACGCTGCGCGCTCGCAAGCCGTCGGCGAGAAACCCGGCAGCGAGCCGAACCCGGCCGATGTCATCGGAGTACAGGGCGCTGAGGTGAGTGCCGTAGCGGAGCGAAACGCCGCTGACGTTGATCCCCCCGGCGGGTGATTTGGAACGGTGTGGCGGAATCGGGATCGGCAATTCCTCTCGGACCGCTCGCCCAGCCGGCTGCACTTCGAGAAACGCTCGGAGGTCCGTGAGCCGGAAGCGACGGCGCCGGCGTTGACCCACCCGGAGGCAGGTGAGGCGACCCGACCGCGTCCATCGGCGTAACGATGTCTCGCTCACGCGCAGGAAGCGGGCCGCTTCCTTGATATCAAGCAGCTCTTCGCGTTGGCTCACCGATTCGCCTGAGGAGAGTTGGCATTGCTTCGAGTCTACCCAAATGCGCGGGCCAACATAATGCCCGCCCCCAATATCGGCCACCGCAACCATCACCCAACCTCAGGGCCCCACGCCAGGACGCGGCGCTGGCGGCTGCTCAAGACCGCCAATTCCAGGCCATGCATGACGCTGAGGGCGTGATCCGGTGTGACGGCCAGCTGCGTCGTGCCGCGCACCGCGTCGCGGAGGTTCTCGTAATACCGGGTGAAGCTCGAGGGGGTCGTGGCAATTGCCCGCGTGCCCAGTGCCGTCGTCAAGGTGCCGTGCAGTTCGGGTGGTTCGGTGCCCCAGCCGGGCTCGTCGGGCGTACGGCCGGCTCTGAGCGCTGTCTCCTGCGGATCGTTGCCGTGCTTGATGAACGAACCCTGCGTGCCGTACACGGCGAACGTGGGCCCCGGTGCGCGGGCGAGCATCGTGGCCCTGAGCAGCGCCCGCATCGTCGGATAGTGCAAGGTGACGTCGAAGGCGTCGTCGACCGCAGCACCATCGCGCTCGATGCGAATGTCGGCGGCGATCGCGTCTGGGGTCCCGAACAGGAGGATCGCCTGGTCGAGGAGGTGCGGCCCCAGATCGAACCAGACCCCGGCGCCGGGCTCGGGCCGCTCGCGCCACGCGTTGGGCTTGAGCTCGGCGCGAAAGCGGTCGAAGTGTGATTCGAAGCTCACGACGCGTCCGAGCGCGCCCTCGGCCAGCAATCGTTGCACCGTGACGAAGTCACCGGTGAAGCGACGGTTCTGGTAGACCGTCAGGACCCGCTGCTGCGTCCTGGCCAGCTGCACGAGACTCTCGGCCTCGGGCGTCGTCGTGGTGAACGGCTTGTCCACGACGACGTGGCGCCCGGCCTGGAGACACTGCGTGGCGATGGGGTGATGGGTCAGGTTCGGCGTGGCGACGACGACGACGTCGATCGCACGGGTCAGCAGCTCATCCACACTGCGGACGAACTCGACGTCGGCATAGCGCGGGTCCGGCTCGCCACTGCGGCGGACGATCGTGGTGAGGCGCAAACCGTCCACGGCCCGAATGACCGGCGCGTGGAAAGCCTGCCCGGCGAGGCCGAAACCCACGAGTCCGACGTTCAATCGCTCGTCATGATGAACAGCGGCGCGCCGTCGAACTGGTAGATCGGCCGCAACCGGTCCGTGTTGTAGTACTTCGAGACATCCACGATTTTCTTCTCCGACGTCACGCTGGTGATCGGCACGCTGTCGTAGAACCCGCGGTGGATGCTGACGAGGCGGCCGTATTCCTTCCGCCGGACGAGATCGAGCGCCAGGTTGCCGAACGCCATCGGGACGATGGAATCGAGCGCGTCGGGATCGCCGGACCGGACCAGGTAGCCCAGGCGCTGGTTGAGGACGTCGATGCGGCGGCCCTGGTTATAGCGCGGGGAGGCTTCCTTCAGCGCGGCGCCCACCTGGTCGCCGATCCCGCCCAGCTTGCGATGGCCGAACATGTCCGTTTCTTCGCCTTCGAACGTCATGCCGTCGTGCGACGCCAGCCGCGCCCCTTCGGACACCATGACCACGGCATAGCGGCTCGGATTCTTATTGCGATCGGCGGTGAGCAGCTCCGCCAGGCGCTCGACATCGGCGGGATGCTCGGGGATGACGCACCGGTCGGCCGCCCCCGCCATCGTCGGCAGCAGGGCCGTGAATCCCGCGTAGCGGCCGAACACTTCGATCACCAGGTAGCGCTCGTGCGAGCCCGCCGAGGTACGCAGCCGGTGTGTCAATTCGATGGTGCGGGTCACGCAGGTGCTGAAGCCAATGCAGTAGTCGGTGCCATAGACGTCGTTGTCCATGGTCTTGGGAATCGCCACGACGTGCACCCCTTCGTCGTGCAGACGCTTGCCGTAGCTCAGCGTGTCGTCCCCGCCGATGGGGATCAGGACGTCGACGCCGATGTGCTCGAGGTTCTTGAGGACGTCCTTGGTCGTGTCGTTGATCGGCGCGTCGTACCCGGTCATATGCGCCGGCACCCGTTCGCGCGGCAGGTGGCTGGGCCGCACGCGTGACGTATGGAGGAACGTGCCGCCCGTCCGGCCGGCCCGATTGACGATCGCCTCCGTGAGCAGCTGCACGTTCTCGTTGTTGTCGACTCTTTCGTCCGGGATATAATCGACGACGCCGCCCCAGCCGTGGCGGATCCCGACGACCCGGTACCCGTCGCGCAGCGCGCGGATCGTGATCGCCCGGATGGCGGGATTCAAGCCGGGGACGTCCCCTCCCCCGGTCAGAATGGCGATCGTGCCCTTGCCCACTGATTCTCCTCTTGGCGAAATCCGGGATGGACGATGGCGTGACCAGCGGACGGTGTCCAGATGGGTGCCGGCCGTACATTTCGAGCATGCCGACTCCGCGCACCCCGCCTCTCGCCCTCGCGCCACCCATCGAGCCAATGCTCGCCAAACTGACCGATGCGCTCCCCGGGCCCGACGGCTTCTTCTACGAGCCGAAGTGGGATGGGTTCCGCGCCATCGTATTTCGCGGCGCCTCGGACGTCTTCATCCAGAGCCGCGATCGGAAACCGCTCGATCGCTACTTCCCGGAGTTACACGATGTGCTGCTCGAACGGCTGCCGAAGCTATGCGTGATCGACGGCGAGATCATCATTCCCACGGCTCGCGGGCTCGACTTCGGCGCGTTGCAGATGCGCCTGCATCCCGCGGCGAGCCGCGTGGCCAAGCTCGCGCAGGAAACCCCGTCCAGCTTCGTCGCGTTCGACCTGCTCGCCTCCGCCGGGCGCAGCCGCATGAGCGCTCCGCAAGCCGAACGACGCGCGCTGCTCGAGAAACTATTCCAGGGACTGCATCCTCCGCTGTACCTCACCCCGATGACCGAGGACCAGGCTCTCGCCGCACAATGGCTCGACCAGTTCGAGGGCGCGGGCCTGGACGGGGTGATCGCGAAGCCGGTCGGCCTCACCTATCAACCGGGCAAGCGGGCCATGTTCAAGATCAAACACGCCCGGACCGCCGATTGCGTGGTTGCCGGGTTCCGCTGGCACAAGACCGGAAAAGGGGCGGTCGGCTCACTGCTGCTGGGCCTGTACGACCGTCACGGCAAGCTGCAGCACGTGGGCGTGACGTCTTCGTTCACGATGATCATGCGGAAACAGCTGGTGCAGGAGCTGGCCCCACTGCGCAAGGACGCGACCCAGAACCATCCGTGGAGAGAATGGGCCGTGTGGCAGGGCGAGCATGCCCGGATGCCTGGCGCGCAGAGCCGCTGGAGTGCCGGCAAGGACCTCTCCTGGGAGCCGCTCCGCATCGAACGCGTGTGCGAGGTGAAGTACGATCACATGGAGGGCACGCGCTTCCGGCACGGCACGACGTTTCTGCGCTGGCGGCCCGACAAGCAGCCGGCCGACTGCCGCTACGACCAGCTCGAGGTCACAAAACCTTACCAGCTCGACAAGGTCTTCTCGTTGGGGTCCAAACGCTCCTGACGTGGGCGCAGCTTGGGCGGGACATTCTTGAGGTTGACCCGGATGCGCGTCCACGTCGTGAAGCGGCCGCGCATGGAGTCGACCAGCACATCGGCGGGCTCGAGATGTTTCGCGGCTTCGGGGTGCCGGGCCTTCCACCGCTTCAGCCCAGCCAGGGCGTCTTTCTTCAATTTGGCGCGTCCGATTTCGATCAACGGAAACTTCGCGGCGCGTGCCTTGGACGGCTGCACGCGGGGAGGCTCGCCGCGCTGTTTGCGGTAGTGCGGCGGCCAGGGCGCATCGCTGAGGCCGTCCTTCTCGTCTCGGTCGGCGAGATCGAGCAGCCGCTCGAGGGACCCTGGTGACTCGTCGATCCCCGCATGGCGGTCCCCCAGCTGCGCGAACCGCCGGGGCATGGTGGCCAGCGTAAAGTCGGCCGGGTCCACCGCGGGGACTTCGTCCCACGCAAGCGGCGCCGAGACGCGCGCATCCGCCGTCGGTCGCACCGAATAGGCCGAGGCCACCGTCCGGTCCTTGGCATTCTGGTTGTAGTCCACGAACACGCCGTGCCGCTCTTCCTTCCACCACTTGCTCGTGGCCAGCGCGGGCGCCCGCCGCTCGACCTCGCGCGCGAGCGCCAGCGCCGCCCGGCGCACGTCGTCAAAACCCCAGCGCCGCTCGATGCGGATGAGGATGTGTAGACCGCGGTTGCCGGAAGTCTTGGGCCAGCCGGTGAGGTCGAGATCCTCCAGTGTCGCGGCGACGACCTGGGCGACCTCGCGGACCTGCGGCCATTTGACGCCCGGGACCGGATCCAGGTCCACCCGTAGCTCGTTGGGATGATCGAGGTCAGTGGCGAGGACGGGATGGGGATGGAGCTCGAGACACGCGAGATTCGCCATCCACGCGAGCGCCGCCGCGTCCCGTGGGACGACCTCCGCTGCGGTTCGTCCGGAGGGGAACCGGATCGTGACGACCTCGACCCACTCGGGACGCGACTCCGGTGCTCGCTTCTGGTAGAAGAACTCAGCGCCGATTCCGTTGGGATAGCGCACCAGGACGTTGGGCCGGCCTCCGGCGCCGCGCAGGGCGCCCTCGGCTACCGCCAGGTAGTAGCGCACCAGGTCGAGCTTCGTGTGTTTCGGCCCCGGGAAGAGCACCTTGTGCGGATTGGAGATCGAGACGGCTCGACCGTCGACCTGGAGCCGCTCGGGGGCGCTGCCGCTCTCGCGCTTGAGGGTCTTACGTGCTGCCGGCATCCGTCAGACCGTGAGTGCGTGGCCCGGCTGCGTGTACGCCAGCTCGCGGCCTTCGGCAGCGCAGCGCAGCATGAGCGAACCCCGGCTCATGTCCCCGCGCCCGATGAACTCCCGCGGATAGTGCAAGCGCGGGCCCAGGACATCCTGCAATGGCTCCAGGTACTTGTCCGTCGCGATGCTGCCCAGCAGGACGGCGGTATCGCTCAGGTCGAGCTGCTCGGCCAGGCGGGCGGCATCGCGTCGCAACGGTTTCGTGTAGCGCCAATTGTCCGCATCGACGCGCACCCGGGCGATCGCGCGCAGCCCGTCGAGGTCCATGGGGGTCTCGGGAGGACGCAGACCCAGCCCGGGCACGATGACGTGAACGCCGGGGCAATCGGCCGGAGGATTGGCAAACGCCACCGCATACTTCAGTTTGCCGCGAAAGTACAACCCGCTCATGAAGGTGAAGATCTCGCCGATGGTCGCGCCGGCGTCCGAGCGAAGCCTGAGCGCCAAGTCCGAGCGCCCGTCCTTTCGCAACAGAAATCCGGCGCGCTTGCCGCCGCAATGCGCCGGTGACAGGAGGAAGATCTGGTGGTTCAAGACGGCAGCGTCAGGAAGACTTCGGTGTAGCCCAACGCCGCCCGCCCGGTGATGCGGACAACACTGGGAGCGTTGGCCGGAGAT
>DATFGN010000118.1:0-5312 GCA_035249405.1 Gemmatimonadales bacterium | reverse complement strand
CAATCGGCGTCTGGTCGGCGTGCTCGTGGTCGAGAGTAATCGACCGCAGGCATTCGACGCAGACGACTTCGAGATTCTCACGGCGGCCGCCAACCAGGCGGGCATCGCTATCGGGCGCGCCCGCCTGCTCGCCGCCGAGCGACAGCGGGCTGACGAGCAGGAAGCCCTGCGGGCCACCATGGCGGACCTGTCGGCGCAGCTCGAGCTGTCGCGATTGCTCCAGGCGGTGCTGGAGCGCGCGGTCGCGTTGCTGCACGTCAGTCACGGTGAGCTGGCCATCTATGACGTCGCTGCCCAGGAGCTGGAAGTCGTTGCCAGCCACAACGTGGGGAAGCACGACACGACGGGCACACGCCTGGCGCTGGGGGAAGGGGCGATGGGTCATGTCGCCCGGACCCGCGAGCCGCTCATCATCGACAATTACCGCGAGTGGACCGGACACTCCCCGCAGTACGCCCAGGTGGATTTTCACGGCGTCATGGTGGCGCCGCTGCTCATCGGCGGGCAGCTGGTGGGCGCCATCGCCTTCATGGATCGCGATCCCACGCGCCGCTTCGGCAACGACGATCTCCGGCTCCTGAACCTGTTCGCCCCCCAGGCGGCGATCGCGATCGAAAATGCCCGGCTGTTCACGGCCGCCCAGGAGCAGAAGCAGTATTTCGCCGAGCTGCTCTCGAACAGCCCGGTGGCCATCGTCACTCTGGACGTGGACCACAACGTCACCTCCTGTAATCCGGCGTTCGCGAAGATGTACGGCTACGACGAGCACGAGGTCGTCGGGCGCAACCTGGACGGTCTGATCACGACCGAGTCGACTCGTTCGGAAGCGGTCGCGAACACGGAACAGGCACTGGCGCGGAGTCCGGTCAAGAAGATCAGTCAGCGGCGGCGCAAGGACGGCACGCTCGTGGACGTCGAAGTGCTGGGGGTCCCGGTCGTGGTGGGTGGGCGACGGGTCGGTCTGATGGCGCTCTATCACGACATCACCGAGCTGCTCCTGGCCCGACGGGAGGCCGAGGCCGCCAACAACGCCAAGAGCCAGTTTCTGGCCAGCATGAGTCACGAGCTGCGCACGCCGCTCAACGCGATCATCGGCTACAGTGAGATGCTCCAGGAGGATGCCACCGACCGTGGTGAGACCGACTCCATCCCCGACCTCCAGAAGATCCATGGCGCTGGAAAACACCTCCTGACCTTGATCAACGATGTGCTCGATCTGTCCAAGATCGAAGCCGGGAAGATGCAGTTGCTCCTCGAGACGTTCGCGGTGGCGCCGCTGGTGGACCAGGTCGCGACGACGATGCGGCCGCTGGTGGAGAAAAACGCCAATCGCCTCGTGGTGAACTGCGCCGCTGAGTTCGGTCCCATGTACTCGGATGCAACGCGCCTCCGGCAGGTCCTGCTCAACCTGCTCTCCAACGCGAGCAAGTTCACCGAACAGGGCGTCATCACACTCGACGTGGAGCGTGCCGGACCCACGGTCGTCTTCCGCGTGCGCGACACCGGGATCGGCATGACGCCTGAGCAGGTGGGGCGGCTGTTCGAGACGTTTTCCCAGGCGGAGGCGTCGACCGCCGCCAAGTACGGCGGCACCGGCCTGGGGTTGGCGATCAGCCGCAAGTTCTGCCAGATGATGGGCGGGGACGTCGAAGTCGAGAGCCGGGTCGGCGCGGGCTCCACGTTCACGGTGCGGCTGCCCGCGGATGGCCCGTCACCCGCCGCGCCAGCCGAGGCGGCCACCACGTCCGGGACGGCCGGCGCGCGTGGCTCGGTCCTGGTGATTGACGATGACGCGGTCGCGCGCGACCTGGTTGCCCGGTTCCTGGAGAAGGAAGGACTGCGGGTGACGCCGGCGTCGGACGGCGCGTCGGGTCTCGCGGCGGCGCGCCACAGTCGCCCCGACGTGATCACCCTCGACGTCATGATGCCGGGCCTGGACGGCTGGGCCGTCCTGACCGCGCTGAAGAGCGACCCGGCCACCGCGGAGATCCCCGTGGTGATGCTGTCGGTGGTCGACGAACAGAACCTCGGGTTCGCCCTGGGGGCGTCCGAGTATTTGACGAAACCCATCGACCGCGATCGCCTGGCGCGCGTGCTGCGCCGCTACGGCCGGACCAATGGACCGCGGCGGGTGCTCGTGGTGGAGGACGATGCGGCGGCGCGCACGGTGCTGCGTCGGGCCATGGAGAACGAGGGCTGGGAGGTCGTGGAAGCGGAGCACGGCCGCATGGCGCTGGAGCGGGATTCCGGGCCCGTGCCCGATCTCGTGCTGCTCGACCTCATGATGCCCGAGATGGACGGTTTCGAGTTTCTGGAGACGGTGCGGAAGCGGGAGGCCTGGCGCGCGGTGCCGGTCGTCGTGATCACGGCCAAAGACCTCACGGACGAGGACCGTCGCCGCTTGAACGGCGGCGTCGAGCGGATCGTCGCCAAGGGCGGTCTGGGTCTCGAGTCACTCGCCGCCACGGTGCGCGATCATGTCAAAGACCGCGACCGGTCGCGGAGCGCGTGATGCCCCCGTCTCGCGGTGCCGCACGACGTCGATCCGGACCTCGGGAGCTCCGGAACGATCTGGCGCACCGGCAGGCCGCGCTGCTGCGGCTCACGACCGCCATCGCAGCCGCGACCAACGAGCGGAGCGTGTATGCCTCGATGGTCAACGGCCTGCATGACGAGGCCCTGGGGTACAACTTCCTCGGCGTTTTTCTGCTCGATGAAGTGAGCGGCGACCGGGTGCTGCAGGACTCGGTCGGCTGGCCGGACGTGCCGCCGCAGTGGCGCGTGCACCGGGGCCAGGGCCTGTCCGAGCGCGCCCTCCAGGATGGGAAACTCCACTACACCCCCGACGTCACCCGCGCGGCCGGCTACCTGCCGAGTCTGGCCAGCGGGTCCGAAGTCGATGTCCCGCTCCGCGTCGATGGGCGGACGATCGGCGTGCTGGTCGTCGAGAGTAACGAGCCCAACGCGTTCGCGGCCGAAGACTTCGAGATTCTCACGGCCGCCGCCGATCAGGCCAGCATCGCGATCGGCCGGGCCCGCCTCCTGGAGGAAGAGCGACGGCGGGTCGACGAGCACAAGGCGCTGCTCGACACGATGGCCGACCTGTCGTCCGACCTCGAGCTGCCGCGCGTGCTCCAGGCGGTGCTGAACCGGGCGGTGACCCTGCTGGGCGTCACCGGCGGAGAGGTGGCGATTTTCGAGGAGCAACCCAAACAGCTGGTCGTCGTGGCGAGCCAGAACATCGGCAAGGACTCGACCGGTACGCGGCTTGGGCTGGGGGAAGGGGCGATGGGACACGCCGCGCACACGCGCGAGCCGTTGATCATCCCTTCCTACCACGCCTGGCTGGGTCGGTCGGGACAATACGCCGACGTCACGGTGCACTCCGTCATGGCGGCGCCCCTGTTGATCGGCCGGCGACTGGTCGGCGCCATCGCCACGGTCCACTCCGATCCGCACCGCATCTTCGGGCCCGAGGACCTGCGGCTGCTCACCATGTTCGCCCCCCAGGCCGCGATCGCGATCGAGAACGCCCGCCTCTACGCCTCGGCCCAGCGCCAGAAGCAGTACTTCGAGGAGCTGGTGAAAAACAGCCCGGTGGCGATCGTCACCCTCGATCGCACCCAGAACGTACAGTCCTGCAATCCGGCGTTTGAGAAGCTGTTCGGCTATCCCTCCACAGAGGCGATCGGCCAAAACCTGGACGATCTCGTCGCGACCGACGCGACGCGATCCGAGGCGATCCAGTATACCAGGCAGGCCTTCACGCAGCCGGTCCATGGGATCGGCCGGCGCCGGCGGAAGGATGGGACGCTGGTGGATGTGGAGGTCCTGGCAGTTCCGGTCATCGTCGACGGCGACCCGATCGGACTGATGGCGTTGTACCACGACATCTCCGAGCTGCTGGCGGCACGGCGTGAGGCCGAAGCCGCCAACAGCGCCAAGAGTCAGTTCCTGGCCAGCATGAGCCACGAGCTGCGCACGCCGCTCAACGCCATTATCGGCTACAGCGAGATGGTCCAGGAGGAGGTCGAAGAAATGGGGCAGGCCGGCCTGGCCGCCGACCTGACCAAGATCCGCACCGCGGGCCATCACCTGCTGGCGTTGATCAACGACATCCTCGATTTGTCGAAGATCGAGGCCGGGAAGATGGAGCTCCACCTCGAGACCTTTGAAATCCGCACGGTCCTGGAGGAAGTGACCATCACCATGCGGCCGCTCGCCGAGAAGAACGCCAATCAATTGGTCGTGAACGCTCCGGCGCAACCCGGCACCATGCATGCGGACATCACCAAGGTGCGGCAGATCCTGCTGAACCTGTTGTCCAATGCTTGTAAATTCACGGAGCGCGGGACCATCACCCTGACCGTGGCGCGTGAGCGGGACGAGGCACTGGGGGGGGAGGCCATTGTCCTGCGGGTCGGCGACGAAGGCGTTGGGATGACCTCAACCCAGATGGACCGGTTGTTCCAGGCCTTCTCACAGGCCGAGGCATCGACGACCAGCAAGTACGGCGGGACGGGCCTGGGGCTGGCCATCACGAAACGGTTCACCCAGATGATGGGCGGGGACGTCACCGTGCTGAGCGAGATGGGAAAGGGGTCCACGTTCACCGTGCGCATTCCCGCCGTCGTGGCAGGAGACCGCTCATGACCAAGATCCTGCTGGTCGAGGACAATGAGATGAACCGGGACATGCTCTCCCGGCGGCTGCAACGGAAGGGGTACGAGGTGACCATGGCGGTCGACGGTCGTCAGGGAATCGACATGGCCCGCGCCGGTGGCTTCGACCTCATTCTCATGGACATGAGCCTGCCCGAGGTGGATGGCTGGGAAGCGACGCGGCAGCTGCGGGCAGCGCCGGAAACGAACGCGGTGCCGATCATCGGCCTCACGGCGCACGCGATGGCCGGTGACCGCGAAAAGGCGCTCGAAGCCGGCTGCAACGACTACGACACGAAGCCAGTGGAGTTTGCGCGCCTGCTCACCAAGATCGAAACCCTCCTGGGCGGTGCGAAGTGAGTCGGCCCGCTTCGGGGAACGGGTTGGCCCCCGAAGCGCTCGCGGAGCTGCGGCACGATCTCCGCACACCACTCAACCACGTCATCGGCTACACGGAGATGCTGCTCGAGGACGCGGCCGACCCGGCGCTGGCAAGCCGCCGCGCTCCGTTGCAGCAAACTCTGACGGCAGCCCGTCACGCGCTCGAGCGGATCAACGCGACGCTCGGCACGGTGAGCGGTGCTGGAGCGGGCGAGGTGGCCCGCCTCTTTGAAGACCTGCGCGAGCCGCGCGAGCGGATCATTCAAGCCA
>DATFGN010000117.1:0-3309 GCA_035249405.1 Gemmatimonadales bacterium | reverse complement strand
CCACGATCGACCACATGAACCTGCCGGTGTTCCTGCTCGTGCTGCCGATGGGGCTGCTCTCGTCCACCTACTTCCCGCTCGCCCACCCCGTGCTGGCCGCGCTGAGCGTGGTGAACCCCCTCCATCACCTGGCCCAGGTCTTCCGCGGGATTTTGCTGGGGGGCCCGGTCGCGGGACACCTGGCCGGTGTGCTGATCCTCTCGGCCCTGCTACTGGGGATCCTGGTCCCGCTTGATCTGCGCCTGCTGCGGCGCCGGGTGCTCGGCGATTAGTACGGGCGAAGTATGTGCTTACTGGGTGCGAAGGAGCAGAACGGACTTGGCGACAGGAACGCGGTTGCGCTAGGGTGATTGCCGTTCGACCCGCCCGCTCAAGGAGGCATCCATGATCCTTCGCGTGTCGGTCCTCGTAGCCCTCGCAATGCTGGCCGGATCTGCCGCGAGCGACATGGCCGTGGCCGCGCCCATTACCAGCATCACCGATCTGAATAATTTTCGAGATACCCGCGGTCTGAACGACGTTGGCCAAACTCAAGGCGACGTCAACCAGTTCGGCGCGCAGGTTGTACCGAACGGCGTGGCTGGTACGAGAGTATTTGCCGTTCAGGGTGGGGTACGAGTACCCGCCGCGGCAGGTTCTTCTTCGCCTTGCGGTGGGTTCACGGTCAATCCGAACCAATGCGCGTTTGGAGTGACCTTCACTCCGGCATTGACCGGCTCGTGGGCCCTTACGTTCTTGAACGGATCAGATCAAGCAACGGCAACCACGCCGGCGCTGACCGCTTCGGCGGCGGCGCCGACGCCGTTTCCAGAGACGGTCGTCATCTCAGGAAGCGGGACAACGCCGACACTCAGCTGGAGGGTGCCTCAGGGATTCAGTCCGGACGCGATCAGGATAAACATTTTTGACAAGACCAAGACCAACCTTCAGGGGGTCGCCGACATTCCATTCTCCACCAGCGTGGCGGGCGACGTGCGCACGTTCACGGTGCCACAATCAGCAAATCTGCAGGTGAGTACTCCCTATGTTCTAAACCTTCAATTGATTGAAACCCGCGATCACTCGACCGCGACGGGGAATCCGAACAGCAACATCGCGCGACGTTCGTCGTCGTTCTTCGATTTCACCGCCTTGCCGAATGGAGCGCCTGCCCAGATTCTGCTCCCGACCGTAGGCCCGGCTCCCAATCCATCCACCGGGCTCGGGCCGACGTATCAGTTCCAGGCGTTGAGCATTCAGGCCGGCCAGGTCATCTTCATCGATCCACTGGTTGCGATCGGATACAAGTATGCGATTGGCCTGGGCAACCCTAACTTCGCCTCCCTGACCCTTCCCGCAGTCGGAGACAACGTGTTTTCTATCTCTTACTTGCAAGGACAGAGTCTGACCGTTCAGCAGATTCTGGCCAACACGCAATTCTTCTTTCCCCAGGGCGGGGTAAGTGCATTCGATGTGACGGGAATAGAAACATCGGCCATGCTCGATCCGAATAGTGTGACCGCCTTCATAACCGGGCTCACGTTCGCGGGCAGTGGGGACTTTACCGGCACGATGATTCCGCTCATCGTGGATGTCGCCTTGGAGCCGACCCCGGAGCCAGCCACCCTCGTTCTCCTGGGTGCGACGTTGGTCGGAGTAGGGTTGGCACGTCGGAGAATGGCCCGTCACCGGCCCAAGCAGGACGGCGACTAGCTACGGGCTCTCTACCCGCTCGGGCGGCGCGGTCGGCTTCACCAGCGAGGAGCGGATGCGGTCGAAGCGCTTGACGATCTCGCCGCGGAGCTGGCGCCGGCCGATCACGCGCTTCAGCTCCCCGCCGAGGCCGGCGACCTGGTCGGTGGAGACGCGATTGCTCGAGAAGACCAGCACGCCATCCTCGTAGGGCACCGCGCCGGAGAGAATCTGGCTCGCGTTGTAGGTGTGGCCCACGTACACGTGCCGCTCGACGTAGAGCGCGAGCTGGGGCGTCACGTCCACCAGGTGATGGATGAGGATCGGATCGGGGCGGCCCTGCACCTGGCGCTTCACCCAGTAGACCTGGCTGATGGCGGTGGAGCTCTGCTCGGCCGGGAAGCGGAGCAGCGCGTCGGCCAGGCGCGGCATCAGGTGGGCGACGATCCGCGCGTCGCCCGCGGCCACCCGCAGCACCGCCGCCGGATCGCTCACGCCGGAGCGCCGCGCGTAGGGCGCCATGCCATCGAGCCCGTGGGCCTGGAACGCCTGCGCGCGCTGCAGAAGCAGGGTGCGCCATCGGGCGGTCGCCGTCTCCAGGACGCCCCCGCGGTCGCGGCAGCATCCGGCGCCGCGCGCAGCCCGGAACGTGTCGATCTCCGCGCTCGCCAGGTTGAAGCGCGGGCCGGGACCCGCGTCGAGCACGTCCTGCGCTTCCGCGATCTCGCCGGCCCCCAGAACGAAGGCCCCGAGCGCCGCGCCCGTCGCCCCGACCGGGATCGGCCCGTACGCGGTGATGCTCGGCTCGCGCACCACGACGTCGGGACTCGTGAGCGCCTCGGCGACGCGGGCGAGCGGGACGGGGAGGTACATGGCCACGCCCGCGGCCAGCTCGGTCTCGTTGGACTCGGGCACCTGGTAGCCGATGGTCTCGCCGGCCAGCAGGCGGCGGCGCTGCTCCGGGGAGAGGCGGCGGACGTCGAGCGCCTGGCCTTCGTCCGGCGACTGGGCATCGGAGATCCCGGCGGGCAGCGGCAGGCAGAGCAGGCTCGCGAAGGCGGCCGCCCTGCTCAGTCGGGCGAGCATGCACCTATCTTAAGCGGGTCAGGCGGCCCCTTCGGGAATATTGACGAGGTTACGCACCCACTGCCCGGGGACCTTCCCGATGATCCGCCGCATCCTCCGCCGGGTGTTCTCCGAGAGCTTGCGCTCCATCCGGTTGATGAAGCGGCGGGTCCGGTCGCTGGCCAGGCCCAGGAACACCAGCCCGGCCGCGTAGAACGGGATGCCCGTGATCACCGGGATGAGCCAGCCGACGACACCCAGCGCGAAGAACACGACCGCGGCGCCCAGGAAGATGATGCGCAGCCAGAACGGATGGCGCTCGGACGGGTCCCGGAGGAGGTCCGGCAGCGGGGGTGTCATGCGCCGCCCGATCTGGTGTACCATACGCCGCGCCAAGGAGGAGCCAATGCCAGAGTCCGTACCGTCCTCTCTCATCATCGATGCATTCAAGGAGATTTTCCAGTCGGAGCGAAAAGGCGCGAAGCGCCAGGACCCGCTCGGCTGGATCATCAGCGTGCCCGACACGCACCAGAAGAGCGTGCTGGCCGCGCTCGACAAGGAGCGGAGCCTGCG
>DATFGN010000116.1:0-13113 GCA_035249405.1 Gemmatimonadales bacterium | reverse complement strand
CATGTCCCGCACCATGCGTGCCCCGTGACCCGCATGCGCATCAGGTGCGTGCCGGTGCTGGGCCGGCGTTTCGACGGCTGTCGAGGTGTGGGGCGGGGCGTGATGGTGTTGGTGCTCCATTCGTTCAGCCTCGCGGTGCCTTCCGCCGTCCTGAGGTGTGGAGGTGCAGCTTACCGGTACCGGGGCAGTAGAACAGCGGCGTCAACTTTGCTTCGAGCCTCGTTGCTGCTGAGACGATTGTAAAGCCAGCCAGCGAACCAGAAGACCAGACCCGCCCCGACACTCCAGAACAGGACACCAGCGAAGAAATTGCCCCACGTGACCGTCCGGGCAAGGCCAGTGAGGTCGGCGTGCACAACATTGCTGAAGAGGGCCGTTGCGCCATCTGGTGCGAGCGCCACGAAGATCGCGCAGACCGCAGACACTGCGGCTGCCGTCAGGCCAGCCGCAATTCCGAAGGCTTTGGCATTGAGTTTCATATCGTCACTCCAGGTAACGAGGACGAAGCATTCGCCCGGCGGCCCGGGCGGGGAAGGTTCATGGTTCTCCAGTCGGCGGCGCTGCCGCTCCGCTCCACCTGCCAGCTCCGCCACAAAAAGTAGATGGCCGGAATGGCGACCAGCGTGAGCACCGTCGCGGTGACCATCCCGCCGACCATCGGCGCGGCGATGCGCTTCATCACGTCTGCCCCTGTGCCCCCTCCCCACAGGATCGGGGCGAGGCCCGCCGTGATCGCCGTGACAGTCATGATCACTGGCCGCAGCCGTTCGACGGCTCCCTCGACCACAGCCTCTCGGACATCGTGCTGGCTCGCCATGGCCTTCAACTGCTGGTGACGATGGTATGCCTCATCGAGGTAGATGATCATCACGACACCCGTCTCCGCGGCTACCCCGGCCAGCGCAATGAAGCCGACCCAAACTGCAACGCTGGTGTTGTAGCCGAGCACCCATAACGACCATACGCCACCAACCAGGGAGAACGGCAACGCCAACATCACGATCGCCGACTTGGTCACGCTGCGAAAATTCAGATACAACAGGAGGAAGATGATCCCCAAGGTTACTGGAACGACGAGCTGCAGCTTCTGGCGCACCCGTTGCATGAATTCGAATTGGCCGCTCCAGGTCATGGTATATCCGGGAGGCAGGGACAGCTGGCTTGCCACGAGTCGCTGCGCGTTGCCTACGTAGTTTCCGATGTCGCTACCCTCGATGTCCACGTAGACAGTCGTGACAGGGAACGCGTTCTCAGTCTTCACTCCCATGGGCCCCTGCACCACTCTCACGGTGGCGATCTGCCCCAAGGGGATCTGAGCGCCCAACATTGTGGGAACGGCGATGCGGCTGAGCTTGTCGAGGTTGTCGCGCAGCTGGCGCGGATAGCGCACGTTGACTTCGTAGCGCTCCCGCCCCTCTAGGGAGGTCGCGGCTGTCAATCCACCAGCGGTCGCCATGATCACGTCGTGGATGTCGCCCGCGTTCAGTCCAAACCGCGCGGCCGCTGTTCGGTCCACGTCGACATCCACGTAGTAACCCGACACGTTGCGCTCGGCGAAAACACTGCGCGTCCCCGGCACGCTCTGGACAATGCGCTCGATCCGCTCTCCAAGCTGCTGTAGGGTGTCCAGGTTGGGTCCGTACACTTTGATCCCAACGGGAGTGCGCACTCCCGTGGCCAGCATGTCGATGCGATTCTTGATCGGCATCGTCCATGCGTTGGTGACTCCCGGCAACCGCACAGCGCGGTCCATCTCGCCCACGAGCTTCTGGTAGGTCATGCCCGGTCGCCAGTCGCGTTCAGGCCGTAGGATGACTGTCGTCTCATACATATCGAGCGGCGCAGGATCGGTGGCCGTATTGGCTCGGCCGGCCTTGCCGAGCACCGCCCCCACCTCGGGGAATGTCGCGAGCACGCTGTCCTGGTACCGCATGATCTCCCGCGCCTGAGCGATCGACACGCCCGGCACCGTCGTCGGCATGAAGAGGAGCGATCCTTCGTTGAGCGGTGGCATGAATTCGCTGCCGAGCCGGGTCCATGGGTAGATGGTGGCTGCCAAAACCAGGGCTCCACCAGCGACAATCCGCCACGGATGCCGGAGGGCGACCGCGATGACCGGCCGGTACAACTGCATCAACCAACGATTCACAGGGTTCGCGTTCTGCGGACGGATCTTGCCACGTACCAAGTAGCCCATCAACACCGGAACGACGGTGATCGAAAGCAGCGCCGCACCGGCCATGGCGAACGTCTTCGTGAACGCCAGCGGCTTGAACAATCGGCCCTCTTGCTGCTCGAGCGAGAACACCGGCAGGAAGGACACCGTAATGATGAGCAGCGAGAAGAACAGTGGCGGCCCGACCTGCAGGGCACTGTCGCGAACCACGTCCCAGCGGGAACGTCCGCCACCGCGCTCCAGATGCTTGTGCATGTTCTCGATCATCACGATCGCGGCGTCCACCATCGCCCCGATCGCAATGGCGATCCCCCCGAGGCTCATGATGTTGGCGTTTACTCCGATCCAGCGCATGACGATGAACGAAATGAGGATACCAAGTGGCAATGTGACGATCGCCACGAGAGCCGATCGGAAGTGCAGCAGAAACAGCATGGCGACGGCGGCGACGATGAGGGACTCCTCGAACAACTTGTCCTTCAGCGTGGCAATGGCTCGCTGGATCAGGTCGGAACGGTCGTATACGGTCCGCAAGCGCACGCCCGGTGGCAGGCCGCGCTGGATCTCTACCACTCGAGCCTTCACGGCCTCGATGGTACGTAGGGCGTCGCTCCCGAACCGCATCACCACGATGCCGGTCACGACCTCGCCCTTCCCGTTCAAGTCTGCGGCCCCACGCCGCGGCGCCGGACCGATCTGAACGGATGCCACGTCCGCGACCCGAATCGGCGTCCCGTTCATCGTGGCCCCCACGGTCACGTTACGGATGTCGTCTACCGCGCGGAGATAGCCGAGCCCCCGGATCATGTACTCGCGGCCGCCCATCTCGATCACGCGCGCGCCGATGTCCGCGTTGTGCATCCCGAGCGCTTGCACGACTCGCTGAACGGGGATGGAGAACGCCCGCAGCCGTTCGGGGTCCACCTCGACCTGGTATTGCTTGACGTATCCGCCCAAGCTCGCCACCTCGGACACACCGGGGATGGCTGTGAGCTGGTAGCGGATGTACCAGTCCTGGAGGCTGCGCAGCCGGGCGAGGTCGAGCGAGTCGCTCTCGAGCGTGTACTCGAACACCCAGCCCACGCCGGTCGCGTCGGGGCCGAGCGTGGGCTCGACCCCTGTGGGGAGTCGGCGGCTGAGGCCGTTCAGGTACTCGAGGACACGCGACCGTGCCCAATAGAGGTCGGTGCCATCCTCGAAAATGACGTAGACCAGGGACTGGCCGAAGAACGAGAACCCGCGCACCACCCGCGCCCCGGGCACCTTGAGCATCTCGGAAGAGATGGGGTAGGTCACCTGGTCTTCGACAATCTGCGGCGCTTGCTCGCTGAACTCGGTCTCGATGACGACCTGCACGTCGGAGAGGTCGGGAATGGCATCGAGCGGGGTCGTCCGCATCGCCCACACGCCGGCGCCCAACAGCGCCGCCGCGACAAGCAAGACGAGGAAGCGGTTGCGCAACGACCACTCGATGACTTTGGCGATCATTGCTGCATCCCCGGCATGCCAGGCATTCCCTTGCCCGTGCCAAGCCGCGACTCCGCATCTACCAGGAAGTTGGCCGAAGCGAGGACGCGCTCTCCCGCCTTCACTCCCTGCAGCACCTGTACTCGCTCGCCCGCGCGTGCGCCGAGGGTCACCTGCCGTGCCTCGAGCATTCCGTCGGAGCGCGACACGAAGACGAGGTCCCGCGCGCCGGTCATGACGATCGCATCGCTGGGCAAGCTGAGCAGGTCGACGCCTAACCGTGTGTCGAAGTACAGCGTTGCATACATTCCGGGACGGAGGGCCCGATCGGGATTGGGGAGCGCGATTCGAACCCGCGCCGTCCGGCTCTGCTCGTCCACCACCGGGTACACGAAGCTCACCCTGCCCACGAACGGCCTGCCCGGATAGGCCGCGACTTCGACTCGTGCGGACGCACCGACCTTGACGGCGGCCAGGTCTTGCTCAAACACCTCCCCCTCCACCCACACGGTCGAGAGGTCGGCCAGACGGTAGAGCCTCATGCCCGCCATCACCCCCTGACCTGCGACGACCATTTTCTCCAGCACCACCCCGTCAAACGGTGCGGTCAGGGTGAGGGTCTTGGTCACTTCACCCGTTTGTTCGAGGCGCGCGATCTGAGCCGTGGAGATGTCCCAGTAGGCAAGGCGCCGGCGCGCGGCGGCCACCAAGTCACGGGCGTTGCGCCACGCCTCTGCCTGGCTCGAGTCGATGGTCACCGCGAGCTGCCGTGCCGTCAGCAGCTCCTGCTGTGCTGTCACGAGCATTGGGCTGTAGAGCGTCAATAGCGGCTGGCCCCGCCGCACCGCCATTCCTGTTGCGTCCACGAACATTCGCTCGATGAACCCATCGATCTTGGGTGTGATGTCGGCGAGCTTCGATTCGGCCGGCACGACTTGGCCAACCGTACGTACGACCCGGAACAGGGGCCCACGCTCCACGGTGACATAGGTGACGCCGAGAGCAGTGGCCTGGGCCGGTGTCAGCATCACCGGCTCCCGGGCGGCCGTCCCGCCACTGTCGCCGCGGGTGATGGTCCCGCCCATCTGCGCGTGTTGTTCCGGGGTCATTCCCGCCGCCGGTTGGGATTCCGATTCGCGACGGCAGGCCGTCGGTACGATCGCGCCCAGGGCGAGTATCGCAAGCACTCGTCTCATTGTTGTCCCTCCGCGCCGGCAGCGGCCGAATCGGTGGCAAGCGGCCTCCCGACTAGCGCTTCCAATTCACCCACCGCCTGGTTGTAGTCCGCCGCTACGCGGATGCTCTCGGTTTCATAGCGGTTGACGGTCATCTGGTTGTCCACCAGCTGCATGAAGCTCACGCGTCCCACGCGATAGCTCGCGAGCGCGGCCTGTACCGCACCCCGGGCCTGCGGCAGGATGCTGCTCCGGTACAGCCTGGCGAGGTTGCGGTCCTGCTCGGCGCGCGCACGGGTCTCGACAATCCGCGCGACGGTCTCGTTGCGCAGGCTACGGAGTTCCGCCGCGGCCATGTCCCGCATCGCCGACGCCTCTCGACGCATCGCGAGCTGCTTCGAGCCCGCGAAGATCGGCAGGTTCATCCCCACCATGAGACTCACCATGTTCGGAAAGGCGGGTCGACTCTGGTATTGGACGCCGACTTGGAAATCGGGGTAGAGCTCACGTCGAGCCGCGGATAGGAAGGCCTGCGCGGCGGCGACGCGTTCCGTGCCTGCGCGCAACGCGGGTCGCTCCTCGAACGCCCAGGCGACAAGCGAGTCCACCGGCGGGAGTGCAACAGACCCCGGGTCTGACAACTCGAGGGGACCGATCGGACTGGTTGTTTCCTGCCCCAGGAGCGCATTGAGCCGCGCAGCGGCCGCGATCCGGCCCTGGCCCATGCGAGCGATCTCTTCCGTCATGCGGCCAATCTCCACCTGGGCGCGCAGCACGTCCTGCTGGACCCCCGAACCGACAGCGTACATGGTGGTGCTCACGTCGAGAAATCCCCGCAACAACTCTTGCGTCCGTCCCATCACCGCGACAGCGCGGTCCATGTAGGCGGCGTCGGAGTAGGCCATGCGGACCTGGGCGTCGAGCATTTGCGCCTGGCCAAGGGCATCAGCCTGCGCCGCTGCGGCGTTGTGCCGTGCGGCGTTGCGCGTACCGCCGAGTTTCCCCGGCCAGGGCAGCATCTGCATCAGCTGGACCTGGTTCATCGTCATGGGGTCCATGGTGGACCGGAAGTCGGAGACCATCCGGTTCATGAGCCCGAATTGGAGCTGTGGATCGGGGAGGGCGCCGGTCTGTGTAATCCGCGCAGCCGCCGCCGTGGCGGCGCGCTGCGCCACCAATAACATCGGGTTTGCCGCGCGGGCGCGGGTCAACGCGTCCGCGAGCCTAAGGGTGTCCGCCGAAACGGCCTGCGCGGCCGCACGAGTCGCGCTACCGACTAGCAGCACGGCCGCGATCAGGAACTGGCCGGTGGATAGCGTATTCACATGACTCTCCTGTTGTGTCCGTCAGCCGCCGTCAGCCGCCCCCCTCTATGGCAACGCCCGCGCCGCATTCGCGAACGACGGGCGGGTCCCTAACTCCTTGTGGCGCAATCGGCCCGTCCCGAAGCTTCAGCGCAGTTTCATCATTGCCACAGACTTCTCGGCAGAAATTCCCCCTCCATCTGGGGCAATTGCCCCAGTCCATCACGGGCGACGCCGGAGGGCGAGTGAAGGGTCAATCAGCTGTGAAGTTCGGACTCAGCGCCCAACTCCTGGTCGCGCTGCTCGCCTTCGGCGCGATTCCGCTCGCGGCCGCGATCACCGTTGGCTTCCTCGTCAGCCGCACAGTCATCACGGACCAGGCCGAAGCGGCGCTGCAGGACCTCACGCGGCGACAGGCGATGCATCTCGCCACGGAGATCACACGCCAACGCCTGTTGTTGCGGACAATCACAGGCCAGTTGCCCGACGTAGGCGTTTCCACTCAACCCACGGATCAGCTCGGACGGTTGCTGCGACACAGCCTGCCCGATGACGGGGTGTTCGACGGCCTGCGGCTGATCGGGCCGGATGGGCGCATTCTAGCGAGCGTGGCGCTTGGTGAAGTCGCACCGCACTGGCCGACGCAGGCACCTGCGGCGGACTGGCGCTCGACGGATCTTTCCATCCATGCACTTGATGGCCGAGTCGTGGCGTACCTGCTTGGCACGCAGGCAAGCCCAGCCGGCTGGCTGGAAGGGCACGTGCGCGTGGACGATTTCGACCGCCTGTTCAGCATTCCGGATCGGCTGGTCGGTGGCCTCGAATCGGCGATCTACGACACCAGCGGGATTCCCGTCTACGTGGGGGACGCTGAGGCGCGTGAGGTCCTGCAGGTCGCCGTGACCGCGGGGCGGGCGGGTGCCCCAACGCTGCTACGGACCGACATCCACGCTCGCGCTTTCCGGATTGCCGTGACGCCCGTGCCGGGCATCAGCTGGATCTACGTCTCGGGGCTGCCGCTCGAGGCGGCATTGGCACCGATCGCGCGCCTCCGTAACGCTGCCCTGCTTGGCGCCGTCGTGTTGGTCGGGCTCATCGCACTCACCGCTGTCTTCGCCGCGCGCTCGATCGGCGAGCCGATACGTAAGGTGGCCTCGGCCGCCCAGCGGCTCGGTCATGACGGTACCTACACGCCGATCCAGCATACCGGCGCCGACGAAGTGGGATTGCTGGTCGATTCGTTCAATCGGATGGCCGAAGATCTGCGCCAGACGCGTACGGAGGTGGAGCGACTCCACGCACAAGAACTGGAGCGTGCCCAGCAGCTGGCGACCGTCGGGGAGCTGGCGAGCGGTGTCGCGCACGAGATCCGTAACCCGCTGACTGGAGTGCTCGGCGCCATTGACCTCGCCTCGAAGCGACTGCTGCCCGGTGATCCTGCTCGCCCTCTCCTCGCGGAGGCGGAGCGCCAATTGCACCGTATTGCCGGAACTACTACGCAGCTGCTGCGCTACGCCCGTCCGCCGGAACTTCGAGAGGTGGTGGTGGACGCCAACTTGCTCGTCGAGCGTGCGGAGCAGGTCGTTCGGCCCCGTGCCGAAGGTGCGGGTGTCCAGGTGGAAGTGGAGGCGGCGCCGGCACGCGCGGATGTCCGTGTCGACCCCGAGCTCATGGTTCAGGTGGTCGTCAACCTGATGCTGAACGGGATCGAGGCCGTGCCCACGGGCGGACGACTACGCGTGCAAGTGCGCCGACAGGAAACCGGGGTGACGATCAGCGTCGCGGACACAGGCCCGGGTGTTCCTGCAGAGATCCGCGACAAGATCTTCCGGCCCTTCTTCACGTCGAAACGAGAGGGCACGGGACTGGGCCTCCCCATCTCGCGACAAATCGCGGTCAGGCACGGTGGTTCTCTGCGGCATGAGGACTCGCCAAGCGGAGGGGCGACGTTCGTCGTCACTCTGCCTCCGCTTTCTGTGGGAGATCACCCCGCATGACGAAAGCCCGAGTCTTGGTGGTCGACGACGAATACCTGATCCGGGTTTGGCTGGAGGAGCACCTCGGCGGGGCCGAGTATCGTGTGACGACCGCCGATAGCGTGGCCGCCGCCAGAAAGGCCTACCAGGAGATGCCGCCCGACGCCGTTCTCCTCGACCTCAAGCTTCCGGACGGCAGCGGCATGGATCTCCTCAAGGAGTTTCTGGAAGCGGACACCGAAGCGGTGGCGATCTTGCTCAGCGCGCACGGCGACATCGCCACGGCGGTCGGGGCTGTCAAAGCCGGCGCGTATCACTTCCTCGAGAAGCCGCCAAAGCTGGAAGAGCTGCTCATTACGCTGGAGAAGGGGTTGGAAACCCGCAAGCTCAAGCGGACCGTATCGGCCCTGCGCCGGCAGACGGGCTGGCAAGTCGCCGGCGTGGAGATCGTCGGCCGATCCGCCGCCATGCAGCGGGTTGTCGAGATGATTGGCAAAGTCGCAGCCAGTGACACCGGCACGGTGTTGTTGCGCGGTGAGAGCGGCGTCGGCAAGGAGGTCGTCGCACGGGCGATTCACGCGCAGAGTCCGCGGACCGAAGCTCCCTTTCTCGACATCAACTGCACCGCACTGCCGGAGAACCTGATCGAGTCTGAACTATTCGGTTACGAGAAGGGTGCGTTCACCGACGCGCGCGAGCGCAAGCGCGGCCTCCTCGAGCTCGCCGACGGCGGTACCGTCTTGCTGGACGAGATCGGCGACTTGCCGCCCGGCGCCCAGGCCAAGCTCCTGAGGTTCCTCGAGACACGCACGTTCAAGCGGGTTGGTGGCGTGCGTGACATCAGTGTCGACGTGCGGATCGTGGCTTCCACCAACCGCGACCTCGAGGCCGCTGTCCGGGACGGTGGCTTTCGTCGCGATCTGTTCTTCCGGTTGAACGTCGTCCCGATCACCATCGCTCCACTGCGCGAGCGGCCGGAAGACGTCGAGCCGCTCGCCCGGTTCCTCGTGGAGCAGATGACTACCAACCTGCGGCGCCCCGTGCGGGGGATTTCCAAAGCAGCCCTTGCGATGCTCGAGCGCTACGCCTGGCCCGGCAATGTCCGCGAGCTCCGCAACGTGATCGAGCGCGCCATCATTCTGGAGGAAGGTGCTGAGATCATCCCTGAGCACCTGCCGGACGAACTGAAGCCCGGTGGACGTGCGCTGGACCTCGATCCGGGCTTCCGGCTACCGGCGGGCGGCATCAACGTCGAACAACTCGAGAAGGACCTGATTCACCAGGCGTTGGAGCAGACGCGCGGGAACAAGAGCCGCGCCGCCGAGCTGCTTGGGCTCACGCGCGACACGCTGCGCTATCGGCTCGAGAAGTACAAACTCGAGAGCTGATTCTCCTACCGGGGCATTTGCCCCATCCGATGGGGCCATCCGCTCTCGGTTGGCCTGACTCCAGCCGCCTCCCATCGGGCCAAGCCATTGGTCTGCAACGATCTGGCATCCATACCACGTTCGGCACCCGCTTTGCCCTTGGTAGCAACTGGAATTCAAGCGGTCACTCGGTCTCACGGGGCACCAATGATGAGGAGGATCCAGCCATGAAACGCACCACGCTCGCAGTCTCGACGCTTGTCCTGGCGGTTGGGCTTGCCGCGCCCGCGGTCGGCCAAGTGGACGAGCAGGTGGCTCGTGGGGCCACCGTGACGCGACAGTTCTGCACCAACCACAAGGCGATGCGGGACGCCTTGGTCGTGAGCTACGCCGTCGGCGGGGGCGGGAAGTCCGCGTTGCCCACGCGTTTCGTACGCCGGCCAGCGACCAACCGGGAAGCGATTGGCCGGCTCGCCACGGTGCATGACCGCCTCATGCTCGCGCTGCGCGGGGAGAAGCGCGATCGCTTCATCCCCGTCTCGATCGGCAAGCCAGGTCAGGTGCTAATGCTGCGGCCGGCACCAGCGCCTAGCGCCGAGCTCGTGCAGGCAAGCCTCACGAACGTGAATTCGCTCTGTGATTTGCATCGCATGCTGCATCAGGCGTTCGCTGCGGGGAAGCCGACGGACATTCGCTCGCTGCGCGGCCAGATTCAGACCGCTGGTCCGAACTGCCCACACGGTGCCTAAGAGGCGCTTGAGAAACGCGATGTCGGAGGGCCGGGGGTAGACCCGGCCCTCCTTCGGTGCTCCGGGGCGACAAGGCTTGCAGAACCAAATACAGCCTGCGAGCTTCCGCTTCCACCGGCGCCGTAGCCAAGTGGTAAGGCAGAGGTCTGCAAAACCTCCATTCGACGGTTCGATTCCGTCCGGCGCCTCTCCCTCTCATTTGGAGATTCCCGTGCGGACGCTCGTGCGGTCGGTGGCGATCGTGGCCCTGTTCCTCGGGTGTGCCGCGACGCTGCCCGCGCAGCACCCACAGGTGCGCCATGGCGGCACCACCCTGTCGCTCGGCAACGTGACCGCCGCCCTCTTCTACTACCCGGTGCCCACGTCGGGCCCGGTTCTCAAAGGCGGTGTCGGTGGTTCGGCCTTCCTCTGGGGCCACGTCGGCGAGGTGCAATCCGGGAGCTCGGTGCTCGTTACCGGCTGGAAGCACACCATCTTCGCATTCGGTCTCGACCTCACGATCCATTGATCGCGTGCGGGAAGCCTTGTTCTCACACCCGTTCCTCACTTACCCGTGCAGCTGACCGTCCACCAGGCGGCGTCGTACCTCGGGGTCAACGAGTCGACCGTGCGCCGCTGGATCGCGGCGCGCGGGCTGCCGGCCCACCGGGTCGATGAACGCCTCCACTTGAACGCGATTGAGCTTTGGGAATGGGCCGTGGAGCACGGCATCCCCGTTTCCCGACGCCTGCTCGATCGGGCCCGGCGCCGGCCTGAGGAGGTGCCCCCGCTCTCGGAGCTCCTGGCCGCCGGCGGGATCCACCACGATGTCGGTGGGACCGGGAAGGCGGAGGTGTTGCGCGAGATCGTCGCCCGCCTGCCGCTTCCGGCCGACACCGATCGAGCGTTTCTCCTCTCGGTGCTCGAGGCCCGGGAAGCGATGGGTTCCACGGGAATCGGCGACGGCATCGCCATCCCCCACGTCCGCAATCCCATCTTGCTGCACGTCGACGCGCCCTTCGTCACGCTGTGCCTGCTGCGACACCCCGTCGAGTTCGACGCGGTGGACGGAAAGCCAGTGCATGCCCTGTTCACGCTGATCAGCCCGAGCGTCCCCGTACACCTGCGGATGCTCGCGCAGATGGGGTTCGTGCTGCGGGATAAGGAGCTACGGCTCCTGCTCGCGGGGCGCGCGACCGTCCCGGAGCTGCTGGCGCGGGTGCGGGGGCTGGAGCAGCAAACGAGCGGCACGCATGCCGCCGCGCACCGCGCGGACGGCGAGCGGTCGTGACCCTGTTCTTCGGTGGCCTCGCGACGATCGTGGCCGCGGGCGTAAGCGCCGCCCTGTTCCGACATCGCCCCCGGCTTGTCGAGCGGAGCTACGCGCTGCTGATGACCGCCGGCTGCGCCCTGGCGGCGGTGCCGGCAATACGAGTATTGGCCGGGGCATCCGCGCTGGGTGTTCGGGTCGCGGTCCCGGCGCCGAGTGGTCCGTGGGACTTCGGCATCGATCTCCTCTCCGCTGCTTTTCTGCTGGTCGTGTTGGGTCCCGGTCTGGCGAACGGGTGGTACGGCCTGCGTGCGCTCGGCACCGAACGCGGCCACCGGCCGGTGGCCGCCGCCCTCGTGCTGTTCGCGCTCGAGATCGCGGCGCTGGCCCTGGTGGTCACGGCGCGGGCCGTGGTGCCGTTCCTCATCGCTTGGGAAGTGATGGCGGTGCTCGCCTACTTCCTGGTGACGTTCGAGCATGAGCGCGCCGATGTGCGTCGCGCCGGGCTCGTGTACCTCGTCGCGACGCACACCGGCACCCTGGCCCTGCTCGCGTTGTTCGCCCTGTGGGCCGGCGCTGGAGGCGCCCTCACCTTCGATGCCCTGGCGGCCCGCGCCGCCGCGCTGCCCGCCGGCGGGGCCCTCGTCCTGTGGCTGGCGCTGTTCGGGTTCGGACTCAAGGCCGGGCTCGTGCCGCTGCACTTCTGGCTGCCGGAAGCGCATGCGTCGGCCCCATCACACGTCTCGGCGCTGATGTCGGGCGTCGTGATCAAGATGGGGATCTACGGACTGTTCCGTGTCTTGACCCTGCTGGCCGCGCCGCCCGCGTGGTGGGGCTGGCTCGTCCTCGGCCTAGGCGTCACGTCGGGTGTGCTGGGAGTCCTCTGGGCGCTGGCGCAGCACGATCTGAAGCGGCTCCTCGCCTACCACAGCGTGGAGAACATCGGGATCATCCTGATGGGCCTCGGCGCCGGCGCCCTCGGGATCACGTATCAGATTCCGCTCGTGGCGGTGCTGGGATTTGCGGGTGCGATCCTCCACACCCTGAATCACGCGCTGTTCAAGAGTCTCCTGTTTCTCGCCGCGGGTGCGACGGTGCACGCCACAGGGACGCGGGATCTCGATCGCCTGGGTGGCCTGGCGCCGCGGATGCCGCTCACCTGGCTTGCGTTCTTGATCGGCTCGGTCGCCATCGTGGGCCTGCCCCCACTCAACGGGTTTGTCAGCGAGTGGGTCGTCTTTCAGGCACTGCTGGGTGGCGTTACGTCCGGCGCCCCGATCCGGCTGACGCTCATCGCGGTGGCTGGTCTCGCGCTCGTCGGCGGGCTCGCGCTGGCGTGCTTTGCCAAGGTAGCCGGCATCGTTTTTCTAGGCCGTCCGCGCGGCGACGCCCCGGCGCGTGCGCATGAGGTCGCTCCCGGCATGCTGGCACCCATGTTCGGGCTGGTGGCGGCATGTGCGCTGATCGGACTCCTTCCGGGGCTGGCCGTGCCCCCGGCACTTGCCGTCGGCGGCTCCGTCGCGCGCGTCGCCGCCGTCACCGCCGGCAGCGATATCCCGCAGGCGGTCACCCGGATCGGGGTCTTGTCGCTGGTGCTGGTGGCGCTCCTCGGGCTCGGCAGCGTTGCGTGGGGCGCCGTGCGGCGGCGGC
>DATFGN010000115.1:0-7194 GCA_035249405.1 Gemmatimonadales bacterium | reverse complement strand
AGTGGCGCGGTTCAGATCCCGGTCTCGTTCTATATCCATCCGTGCCGTGTTACGCCGATCACCATTGGCGATTCGGCCACGGCGGCGCTCACCGCGGCCGATTGTGGTGCACCGCACCGGGACAGCAGCTTCGCACGGATCTTTAGTTTTCCCGGGACGGCCAACGACTCGGTTTCATTCGAGGTCCCCGCCGACTTCGATGTGTACGTGATCGTCGACACGACGCTGGACGGGTCGCGGCCGGTGCTGGCCAAAACCGATGAGCCTTACCTCTACTATCAGCGCCTCCCGATCAGCCCGTCCTACTACGTCGAAGTCACGAGCGCTGTGCCGGCGGACACCGGGGTCTTCACGCTGCGCCTGACGCATCCCCGGTTGCCGGCGGCGCCACAGGCTCCCGACCAGCGGCTCAATGACTCGGTAACGAGCGTGAGCCCGGGTGCTACGGTGACGCAATCGAGCATTCTGTTGCGCGCCATCGTCGAGGATCCCGACTTCACCGACTCGCTTCATCTCGAAGCCGAGGTGCGGCCGGCGTCGATCCCCTTTAGCGGCCCGAACGTCCCGAACGGTCCCCCCGTCCGCAACGGCGATACGGCCTGGGTGAGCGCCACCGGGTTGGCCGACAAGACGTCCTATCACTGGCGCGTGCGCGCCGGGGACAACACGGGTCGCTCGGGTCCATGGGTGTCGTTCGGCGGCAATCCAGACTTCGTCGTGAACGTGCCCCATGCTCCTCGAACGCCCACCGCGCTTGGCCAGGCAAAGGGCGACGGCACCGGGATCCTCACCGGCGCCACGACCGATACGGATGTGGTGATCCTGAGCGGGAACGTGTCGGATCAAGATCCCGGCGATGCGCTGCGAATTGAAGTGGAAGTCCGTCCCGTCGGCACGCCGTTCAGCGGCTCCACCGATTCGAGCGCTTCGGTTATTGACGGCGGTCTCCTCCAGGCAGTGGTGGGTCCGCTCCCGAATGTCACGAGCTACCATTGGCGGGCGCGCGCCAGGGACCAGGCCGGCGACTCGAGCAGCTGGGTGTCGTACGGCGGAAACCTAGAAACCGCAACGGATTTCCGTATCGTGACGCTCGTCCCCAATGTGCCGAGCGCGCTCGCTCAGCGCCAAAGTGGCGATCAGACGTCGATTCCGGTCGGTGGGGCAGCCGAGGCGAACACCATCCTGATCACGGCAACGGTGAGCGATCCGGATCCAAACCACCTGCTCCAGCTCGAAGTTGAGGTGGAGCCGGTGGACCTCGCTTTCAACGGGCAGCCGAACTATTCGAGTCAGTTCGTCGCAAACAATGCGACGGCACAAGCAACGATCGGTCCGCTCTCGGTCAACACCGGCTATCACTGGCAAGTCCGGGCCCGTAGCAACGCGGGGCGCACCAGTGCCTGGCAGTCTTTCCCGGAGCCGCCGGGGAATCCGGAGACGGATGCCGACTTCACTTACAAGCTGCGGCCGCCGCCAGTGCAGATTGTCTTTACCGTTCAACCGACGTCATCCCGAGCAGGCTCGGTCATCGTCCCACCGGTCGAAGTGGCGGCCCTGGACAGCGCTGGCCAGGTGGACATCGGATTCACAGGCACCGTAACCATGAGTATCGAGCCGAACATCTACCGTGCCAAACTTCAGGGCACGAAGACCGTGTCCGCGGTTGCCGGCGTGGCGAGGTTCTCTGATCTGAGCGTCAACAAGGCCGGCTTCGGCCTTCGGCTCCGCGCGACTACATCCCAGCCCTCGTTGACAGTGCTGAGCGCCTACTTCAACATCTCGCCCTGACGCCCAGGCTAATTTTCGCTCATGGAATTTCGCTTCCGCGCTAGCGCGGCAGTTGCGCTGTGCTCCTGGCTCACGAGCTCGCCCGCCGTCGGGCAACGGGCGGAGTCCGTCCCTCGCCTAGCGTGGAATCCCGCCATCCCGCGGCAGGGCTCGCTGGTGGTGATCGGTTTCGAGTCACGAGCAACCGACAGCGTGCGAGCCGTCCGCGGTGAGCTGGGCGGTGAGCCGCTGCATTTCGAGCTCATCGACGGATGGTTCCGCGCCATTGGGGCCGTGCCGCTCGGGAGTGGGAAAACCCTGCGCGCCCGACTGGTGATCGAGCGCGCCGGCGGCGCGATGGATACCGTGACGCGGCGCATGCCGGTCGCCGTGCGACGCACGGGCAGTGAGCGGCTGCGGACCGATCCCCGATTCCTCCAGCCACCGGAGTCGGTTCTGGCGCGCATCGAGGTAGAGCGTGCGCTCCTGCGCAGTCTCAAACAACGTGCTCACGGGGTCCCGCGCTTGTGGCACGCGCCATTCGTGCGGCCGCGCCCCGGTCCGGTGACGAGTGGTTACGGGACGGCCCGCGTGTTCAACGGTCGCGTACGCAGCCGGCATCTGGGCGTGGATTTCGACGGCGACGTGGGCGATCCAGTGCTCGCGACCAACCGAGGGGTCGTGGCCTACGCCGGCGACCTCTATTACAGCGGCACGACCGTCTTTGTCGATCATGGGGCGGGATTGCTCACCGCCTACCTGCACCTCAGCACGGTTCTGGTGGCTGTGGGAGACTCCGTGACACCCGGACAGATAATCGGGCGCGTGGGGGCATCGGGTCGAGTGACCGGGCCGCACCTGCACTGGCTTGCCACCTACGGCAACATCGCTGTCGACCCGGTCAATCTCTTGGACCTGGACCTAAGTAGGCCCCTGGTCGCACGCTGAGCGTGTCCAGCCGCCGAAACAGCGGGACCGGATTCGCGTGCCGGGCGGGGTTCCGCTATTCTTGTCCCGGGACGAAACGGCCCGGGCTATGACCCCACGGATCACGATCGCACTTGCCGAGGATCAGCGCGCCCCCCACGACAGCGCCCGCCGCCTGCTGGAGGCCGAGCGGGACTACGTAGTGGTGGGGGAAGTGTCGGACGGCCGGGAGGTCGTGGCGCTGGTGCAGCGGCTCAAGCCTCAGGCGCTCATCGTCGACCTCATGCTCCCCGGCCTCGGTGGGCTCGAGGTGACCGCAGCGGTGACGCGCAAGGTCCCCGAAACCCGGATTGTGATTCTCTCCCAATACCACGAAGACGTGTTTGTGCTGGAAGCGCTGCGCAACGGGGCGGCGGGGTTCGTCGCGAAGGATGCGAGCGGTGCCGAGCTGGTGCGGGCGGTGCGCGAGGTAATGGCCGGACGCCACTTCCTGAGTCCGCCGCTGTCGGAGATCGTCATCGAAGCCTATCTCGGCGGCAAGACCAGCTCCGGTGATGCCTATGGCACGCTGACGCGCCGTGAACGTGAAGTGCTGCACCTGGTCGCGGAAGGGTTCAGCGCGAAGGAAATCGGCACGCGCCTGGACATGAGCCCGCGGACTGCTGAGACCCACCGCGCGCATGTGATGCACAAGCTGGGGCTCCATGGCCGCACCGAGCTGATCCGCTTCGCCGTCCGACGCGGCATTGTTCCCCCCGAGCTCGGTCAGCAATCAGCCTGAGCTGACCAGCACCTAAAACACGGTGAGAACGGCGACCTGACTCCCCATGCCGTCCGGCACGGACGGGACGCCCCCCGGAATCGTCCACGCCTGGCCGTCGATCAGCACCGTGTAGTGATAGGTACCCGGCTGCAACGACAACGAGATCTCCCACACATTCGGCCCGACCTTGGTGAGCGGCGTCGCCGTCCAGCTGTTCCAGTCACCCGCGATGGCCACCGTGGTGTGTGCTCCCGGTCGCAGGCGGATCACGACGCCGTCGCTCCGGCGCGTAACGGAGAAAAGACCATTGCGGGGGGCCATGCTCCCGGGTGCTCGGGACCCGAGTTGCAGCCGCACGCCGGCCATGATGAAGGCACTGCGTGGAAAGCCCTGATAAGGATCGGGGAGCACGTTGCCACCGCTTGCTTCGAGGGACACTCGCGGGGACAAGCGGACCTCCGCCGAACCCAGGGCGGCTCCTTTGGATCCGTACACGGCACTCACTCGAGCCGACGCCCACAGCCGCGCTTCGAGTGAGCCCCGGCGGGTCAGGATGCCAGCCCCCAGGTCGGTAAACCATGCGCCGAGCAATCGCGTGGGTTCGACAGAGCCCGTGACGAGCAAGCGGCCCTGCATATCCTGCCACCAACCGCGCAGGCGGAGATGTGTCGACGTGACGGGCAACGCTCCGGCGATCCACCCGGAAGTTGGCCCGCCGCCCAGGGCCAATCCCCAATCCGGCGTGAACCACAGGGCTTCGGCGACGAGCAGTCCAGATCCCGACGCTGAGCCTGCGTCGCCGCCGGTCGCCCCGCTCAGCGCGACATCAGCCGCCAGCCGCCACCGCGTGCCGATGGTGGGAGACGCGATCCATAGGGCGCTCCGTGCCTGGGCATACCAATCGCCGTGGGGCAGTGCGGCGATGACGCCGCCGAGTGTCAACACGTGTGGCGCCGAAGTCTGCTGCAGGACCGGGCCAACCGAAACAATCCCGAGACTCGAGCCCCCCGGATACCGGACCGTGCCGACGCCGAATCCCACCGAAGCGTCGGTTTGAGCGTTGCAAGGACGGCTCCCGGCGAACACCGCCGCAAACAGGACCAGCGAGAGCCGCGACATGGAACCCGCAAAATACGAAGGGGCGCCGCCAGCGGCGCCCCTTTGAGGCAAGGTTCCGACCCGGTTCGACTTAGTGGGCTGCTGCCAGGGCCTCCGCTCGCCGCCGAGCAAGGCTCGTCAGCCAGGCCACCACTGTGAGCTCACCGGGAGTAAACCCGGCTGCCAGACGGAACGCCTCCCCGAACGCCTCTGCAACGACGCGCTCGGCGGCGATCGGATCCGTCAGAATCCCAAAAGCGACAGCATAGGTAGTTCGCTCATAGCGGGCCTGTAGCTCACTCAACGCTGCCATTTCCCCTGATGCGATACGTGCCACCAGGTGGTAGTCGGGATGCAGGTCGCGATCCGGGGCGGCTGTGGGCAAGACGACCTCCTTTTCTACCTACGAGGGGAATGGGCTCTGACAACTCTCTAAAGAGCCTGAGGACCGCCTCCGGGTAACGCGCGGCGCAGGCGGGCCAGGGGATTAGCGTTACCGTGACGGGGGGGTGGACGTCTTTACGACAGAGCTTGCCGGGGGCTGCCCGGCTTCCTAGCATCCCGCGTCGGAGTACAGGCGTGAACAGGAGGCTGGTTGGAGCTCACGGGGGACCCGGATGGCGTGGTGGTGCGGGCCGTGCTCGCCGGTGATGTGAATCAGTACGCCGTGCTGGTCCGCCGCTACTCTGGTCGGTACGCGCGCTATGCGGCGCGGTTGCTGGGGTCGGTGGATGATGCCGAGGATGCGGTTCAGGACGCGTTTGTCCGGGCGTATGACCAGCTGGCCCATTGTCGTGAACCGGACAATTTCGCCGGCTGGTTCTTCCTGATCCTGCGCAATCGCTGTTTTGCGCATCGGCGCCGCTCACGGCGCCACGGAGAGTTGAACGGCGCGGCGGAGCTGGCGGCAGCGGATGACGTCGAGGCTCCGCTGGAGCTCGCCGAGCGGCGACAGGCGTTGCAGCGGGCCTTGGGATCATTGACGAACGAGCAGCGGGAAGTGTTTGTGTTGAAGCACGTGGAAGAGCTCTCGTACGAAGAAATTGCCGAGCGCGTCGGCACGACGGTCCCCGCGCTGAAGATGCGGATGCACCGGGCGTATGACCGGCTGCGGGAGCTACTCAAGGAGACGGGATGACTCACGAGTTTCATCCGTTGGTGAAACAGATGCTGGACGGCGAGCGCACGGCGAACGATCTGCCGCCCGAGCTGTTGGCGGAAGCGGCCGAGGCGCTGCGGCTGATGGCTGCCGTCGATCGACGGGATGTGAAGCTCTCGCCGGTGCTCGAGTCGCGTGTGATGGCCGCTGTGCGGTCTCGCGCCGCCGCGCCCGGCTGGCGCGCCTGGCGGTGGCTCGTTGCGCCGAGCGTCCCGCCCTGGGCGGTGGGTGCACTCGTGGCGGCTGGACTCCTGATCTATTTCTTGATTCCGGGGGGGGGCGACAATGGATCCGGAGCAGCCGTCCCGGCGGCGACGGCCATTGCCCCCCCGGAGAGCGTCTACGTGAAGTTCGTGCTCTACGCTCCAACGGCGCATCAGGTCGCGCTCGCCGGCACCTTCAACCGTTGGGAACCGGCCGCGACGCCGTTGGCTCGTGTTGAGGGCGAGGGAGTGTGGACCGTGACGATCGCGCTTCCCGTCGGCCAGCATCAGTACGCGTTCGTCGTGGATGGACGTCGGTGGGTGGTCGATCCGGCTGCCCCCGCTGTCGACGACGGATTCGGCCGCCGCAACAGCATCATGAGTGTGAATGCTTCGTCCAGGCAGGCCCTGTGAAGCGGGTCGCGGCGCTGCTCGTGCTTCTAGCGGGCGCACTCGCCGGCGTACTTGCCGGGCAAAGCGTGACGCAGCGGCTCACCAGGCATGTTCCCCCGTCGATCGCCGTGGTCGTTCAGGACCTCGCCGATTCGGCGTCGGCGCGCGGGCTGCCCGTGACGCCGCTCGTGAATAAGGCGCTCGAAGGTGGAGTAAAAGGTGTGCCCGCGGACCGCATTGTTTCGGCCGTACGGACCGTATACGCGCAGCTCGGCCTTTCGGCCAGCGCGTTGCGCGGCGCAGGCGTCACGACCCCGGAGGCGATCGAAGCGGGAGCGTTCGCCATCGCGGCGGGCTTGGACTCGAGCGACGTCGCCACGGTTGCGCGCAGCGCGGATCGCAGCCATCCAGCGGCCACCGCGCTCCAGGTTGTTGCAACGCTCGTGGCGCTCGGCGTTCCCAAAGGTCAGGGCGTCGGGCTCGTCCTCGCCACCATCCGATCCGGGCAGCCGGTAGCGGATCTCCAAAGCTTGCCGAGCCGCGTGCAGGCCAAGGTGGGCCAGGGTGTCCCTCCGGGGCAGGCGGCCGCCGGGCTCGAGCGGGCGGCAAACGCTCATGCAGCGCCCAAGCCACACGGTCAGGACAAGCAACACGGGAACCCCCACAGGCCCTGAACCTCGCGCATCCCGCCGCGTTACCCGGCCTCCCCGGCGCGACTCTTCAGGGCGATGCAACTCGAACCTTTCTCTTGTGGGGTCTTCCGATGATGCGAATCCTCAAGGGCTGGCCGCTCGCTCTAGCGGCTGGACTCCTCGCTTGCGACGGTGGGGCCGCGCCGAACATGAGCCACGTGTTTGTGCGACTCACCGACGCACCTTCTCCCG
>DATFGN010000114.1:0-12273 GCA_035249405.1 Gemmatimonadales bacterium | reverse complement strand
GAGCCCACGGCCTCGCTCGATCTGCGTCATGAGATGGAGCTGTTCCACCTGGTGCGGCGCCTCGTGGACACCGAAGGCCTGGGGGCGCTGCTCGTCACCCACGACGTGAACCTGGCGTCCCGATTTGCCGACCGGGTCGTGCTGCTGTCGGACGGCGCGTTGGTCGTCGCCGGGCCGCCGGCCGACGTGCTGCGTCAGGAAATCGCAGAAACCGTGTTTGGTTGGCCACTCGCCATCAGCCAGTTCGAGGATCGCCCCCAACTCACCCCTTTGAGACGGGATCGATAACGATGACGCACCTACGTCTTCTCCATACGCTTTCCCACCTTACGCCTTTTCTCCTTACGCCTCTGTCTTTACGGGCTCAGTCTCCCGATACAGTGCTGTTGTCGCCGATTGTGGTCACCGCCACCCGCTATCCCATCCCGGCGGCCTCCGCGGCAGCAACCATCACCGTCCTCTCCGGCGACGCGTTGCGGTCGCAGGGAATCGCCACCGTAGCCGATGCGTTGCGCCTCGTACCGGGTGCCGCTGTGGTCGCGACCGGGTCGTTCGGCGGCCAGACATCCCTGTTCCTGCGCGGTGGCGAGAGCGACTACGTAAAGGTGCTGATCGATGGGGTGCCACAGAACCAGCCGGGCGGGTTCTTCGATTTCGCCAATCTCGGCACGGAGGATGTGGAGCGGATCGAGATCGTGCGCGGGCCGGTGAGCGTGCTGTACGGATCGGATGCGGTAACCGGTGTGGTGCACATCATCACGCGCTCCGGCGGCGATCACCTCGCGGCGCGTGTGGGAGTCGGGGCGGGCGGGTACGGCACCGAGTGGGGCGACGCATCGCTGTCCGGTGGGGGCTCGATCCTCCAGTTCGCAGTGAGCGCGGCGCATCGGACGACGAGCGGCATCTACGGGTTCAATAACGACTATCGGCGCGAGCTGGCCAGTGGTCAGCTACGGCTGCGACCCGGTGCCCAGACCCAGGCGAGCCTCATCGCTCGCTATACCGAAGGCGTGTTTCACTTTCCCACCGATTTCATCGGTGTGCCCGCCGACTCGGACCAGCACACCAGTGCCCGCGGCCCGTCGGTTGGGCTGGAGCTGAGTCGGTCTGTTTCGAGCCGGATCGACGTTCATGTGAGCGGCGCCTATCACCGGGAGGAGAGCCGCTACGACGATGGCCAGGACAGTCCCGGCGACACGACCGCGTTCTGTTGTTTCCACAGTCGGGATGTGGTGCGTCGCCTGGTGCTCGGTGGGCGCGCCGACGTCCGTCTGGCCGGCTCCACGATCGTGACGGGCGGCGTCGACCTCGAGCGGCAGCGCCAGTGGGGAACCACGCTCGATACCGCGCGCCACAACGCCGCGCTGTATGTCCAGGCGCTCGTGGGAAGTGGACGCCCGGTCTCCATCACGATCGGCGGCCGCGTAGACGACAATCAACAGTTCGGGCGCCACGCGACCGGGCGCGTCGGGCTCGCATGGCGACCGGACGTCCTGACCCGCGCGCACGCGTCCGCCGGGACGGGGTTCAAAGAGCCCTCCTTCTTCGAGAATTTCGCGAGCGGGTTTGCGCGCGGGAATGCTGGTCTCAAGCCGGAGCAGTCGACGAGCTGGGAGGTCGGCGTATCCCGGATCACCGGCAATGGTCGGGTGCTCTTGTCTGCGACCTACTTCGATCAGCGCTTTCGTGACCTGATCCAGTACAGCCCCGTGCCGGTGGGAGCGGACTCGGTCAACTACGTGAACGTGGACGATGCCACCGCGCGTGGCCTCGAGGTGGGGACGACCGTCGCCGTGACGAGCATCGTGTCGGTGGGCGGCGACTACGCGCTGTTACGCTCGCGCGATCGGGCGACCGGCGCCCGCCTGCAGCGCCGCCCCGGCTACACGGCGAGCGCTCGCGTGGGAATTCGCTTTGCGCCTGGGGGCCGCTTCGACGTGACCGCGCGGTTCACGGGGTCACGGGCCGATCAGGATTTTGCGACGTTCCCAGTCACTGCGGTGACGCTTCCGGCCTACACCGTCGTGGACGCCAGTGCCGAGTATCGGATACTCACGGTCCGGCGCGGCTTTCCCGGTCTGACCCTGCGCTGGCAGATCGCCAATCTGTTGGACGCGCGCTACGAAGAAGTGCGGCATTTCCGCACGCCGCGGCGGGCCCTGTTTCTGGGGGCTCGGCTCGACGTTGGCTCCTAATACGGTATTTTGCCTTCATGACGTTGGCACCACGTATCGCGGCCATCGCCATCCTGTGGGGGGCAGCGCCGCTCGTTGCTCAGGCGCCGCGCATCACGCCCGCGGGCGACCCCTCGGTGCGGAGCGATTCGATCTACGCCCTCGCCGTCGATTCCGCCCAGTATCCCGATCAACCCTATGTCGTGCTGCTGGACGACGGCGTCATCAAGTTCGAGGCCGATGGCCGCAGCACGACCACGTATCGCCAGGTCATCCAGATCCTGACCCAGGAAGGCGCCGAGGTCTGGGGTGATCAATCTTTCTCGTACTCCGCGGGCCGCGAACGACTCACCGTAAACTGGCTCAAGGTGCTGCGCCGGGACGGCAGCGTGATCAGCGACAAGCCGGCGCATCAGCAGGAAATGCAGTCGGATGACGGGCCGGAGTCTGCCGCTTATTCGGACGAGCGGACGCGGGATGTGACGCTGTCGGGGGTCGCGCCGGGCACGATCGTCGACTGGAGTTACACGATCGAGCAGTTGAAGCCGATCCTGAGCGGCGATTACCACACCAACTGGACCGTGCGGACCACCACGCCCATTCGCCGGTCCCGGCTCATCGTCGACCTGCCCACCTCGGTCACGCCGCGGATCGAGGAAACCAACGTGCACTTTCCGCGGCGCGTCGAGGAACGCAACGGTCGCCGCGTCTATACTTGGGCGACGGCCGATGTCCCGAAGATCGAGCCTGAATCCTACGCCGCGTCGCCCAATACCGTGTACGTGAGTGTCAGCGTGTACTCCCCGATCGATTGGGACCGGATCTCGCACTGGTACGCCGACCTGTCCCGTGACCGCTACGAAGTCACGGCGAGCGTGGGCCAGCGATTCGATGCGGCGGTGGCCGGCGCAGCCACCCAAGAGGATACGTTGCGCGCCATGCACCGGTGGATCGCGCAGGATTTCCGCTACGTGTCGGTGACCCTCGGGCTCGGCGGCTACCAACCGCGGCCACCAAGCACCGTGGTGAGCAACGGGTTTGGCGATTGCAAGGACAAGGCGACGCTGTTCGTCGCCCTGGCACGGCGCATGGGGCTGGCGGCCGTCCCCGTGCTGCTCAGCTCGTCTGGGGACGCGGACAGCACGTTGCCGTCGCTATCGCAGTTCGATCACATGATCGCGGCGTTGCCTCGGCCCGGAGGCGGCTACCGGTACTTCGATCTGACATCGGAGCTGACGCCGTTCGGCGAGCTGCCGGCGGCGGAGCAGGGAGGTTTCGGGCTCGTGGTGCATCCCGACGGCCGCGGCGAAGCGGTCGTCCTGCCGCGGGACTCGAGCGACGTCAATCGCATTGAAGGGACCCTGGTGGGCACGCTCTCCGAGGCCGGGCTGTTCTCGGGGCACTACGAAGAGAAGCGCACGGGGAGCGAACAGTACAGTGCGCGCAACGCCTATTCCCGGTCCTTCACGGCGGACGAAGTGCGCAAGATGACGCAGAGCATCGGGAGCATGTTCTTCCCCGGCGGCACAGCCGACAGTCTGCGGTTGTTCGACGGTCGCGACTTGCGCGCGACGCCGCGCGTGACGTGGTCGATTCGCGATGCCCGGGCCATCTCGCATAGCGGCAGCACGGACATCCTCACCCTGCCGCTTCCGGTCTTCGAGTTCTCCCGGATCGCCGATGGACTGGAGGCGGCCAAGCCGCGGCGCTTCCCGATCGACGTCGCGGATATCGTGGGACCGGTGGAGCGTCTCGTGACCTTTCAGGTAACACTCCCCGAGGGGTGGCAGGCCCGGTTGCCGGCGGCGGTCTCCGCCCGCAGCGCGTTCGGCGAGTACCAGGCCGAATACAGTCAGAGCGGCCGCGAGCTGCGCGTCATGCGGCGCATCGCCGGCTGGCTGGGGACCCAGCCGCCGGATCGCATCGACGACCTGATCGCTTGGATGCGGGCCGTCGCCAAGGATGACGCCAGGTTCCTGGTGTTGGACAAGACTCACTAATTCCCACCGCGCGCCGTTAGGTTTCGCGCCATGCCGCTCGTCATGACCCCGGCGGTAGTGCTGCGCACCTATCGCTACAGTGAAACCTCCAAGGTGGTGCGGCTCGCGACCCGGGACCTGGGCGTGCAGAGCGCCATCGCCAAAGGGGCGCTTCGCCCCAAGAGCCGGTTCGGGGCCGGGCTCGAGTTGTTGAGCGAGGGCATGGCGCAGCTGTACCACCGGGAGAGTCGCGAGCTGCAGACTCTGGCGGCGTTCGACGCGGAGCGACTGCGCCGCGAGCTGGCGGCCGATCTGGGCCGGTTTGCGGCGGCGACGGCGCTGGCCGAGCTGATGGTGCGCATGGCGCCGCCGGCGCCGCTCCCATCGGCGTATGACGCGCTGACCGCGGGACTGGACGACCTGGTCCGGGCCACCCCGGTCGAGGTCGATGCGGCCGCCGTTCGGGCCCTGTGGACCCTGCTCGGCGTGCTCGGCTTCGAGCCGGCCCTGCGGCAATGCGTGCGCGACGGAGCCGCCATCGCGCCCGACGGGGCGGCGGTGATGTTCAGCACGGCCGAAGGCGGCGTGCTGTGCGATGCGTGCGTCCGCGCCAACCCGCCCGCGAGCTCGACTCGGCTGCCGCCTTATGCCTGGCAGGACTTGTGCGCCCTGCTGGATCCGCATGTCGCCCTGCCGCGTCTCGACCCGCCCCACGCGGCCGCGCATCGCCGCCTCGCCTCCCGGTTCATCCGCCACCACCTCAACGACTCGGGCAACTCGGCCCTGCCGGCGCTCGAATTCTGGGAGCGCCGCGCGTGGGTGCCGCCGTCCACCGCTTCGTAGTCGGCACCGCCGGACACATCGATCACGGCAAGACCGCGCTCGTCAAAGCGCTGACGGGCGTGGACACGGATCGCTGGGAAGAGGAAAAGCGGCGCGGCATCACGATCGACCTCGGGTTCGCCCCGCTGGCCGTGGGCGATGGCCTCGAGGCCAGCGTCGTGGATGTGCCCGGCCACGAAGGCTTCGTGCGCAACATGCTCGCGGGGGCGACCGGGATCGACGTCGCCCTGCTCGTCATCGCCGCTGACGAGGGGCTAATGCCGCAGACCGAGGAGCACCTCGCGATCGTCGAGCTGCTCGGTGTGCGGCGCGGCATCCCGGTGCTGACCAAGCGGGACCTGGTCGATGCCGAGTGGCTTACGCTCGTCGGGTCCGAGGTTACCGCCCGGCTCGCCGGCAGTCGCATCCGCTGGGATGCGCCGATCGCCACTTCGGCGGTGAGCGGGGAGGGGCTTGATGAGCTGCGGGCGGCGCTGCGCAGCGTGGCGGGTGATCTCGTGTCGCGTCCTGAAGCCGATTTGTTCCGGCTCCCGATCGACCGCGTGTTCGCGGTGGCGGGAGCGGGAACGGTGATCACGGGCACCACCTGGAGCGGATCGGTCGCCGTCGGCGACTCGGTCCAGCTGTGGCCGCTCGATCGTGCCGCCCGGGTGCGCTCGATCGAGGTGCACGGCCAGCCGGCGGAGCGGGCGGTGCCCGGGCGCCGCACGGCACTGGCGCTCGTAGGCGTCGATCGAGGGGAATTGCAGCGCGGCGATGTCGCAGTGACCGGGGAAGGGTGGCGGGCGACGCGACTGATGGATGTCGCGATCGAGCTGTTGCCGTCTGCGCGGCGCCCCATCGTCTCCCGCACGCGGGTCCGCGTCCATCTGGGCACGGCGGAGGTGCTGGCGCGGGTGTCGCAAACCGCCCCGGTGTCGCCCGGGACGCACGGCCGCCTTCGGCTGGCGCTGGAAGCGCCGCTCGTGGCGCGAGGCGGGGATCGCTTCGTGCTGCGCAGCTTCTCCCCGGTGACGACCATCGGCGGGGGCGTGGTGCTGGATCCGTTCCCGCCGCGCAGGCCCGGACTGACCTCCCGCCGGCTCGATCCAGACCAGTCGGCGACGGAGCGGGTGCAGGCCTGGCTGGCCGAAGCGGGGCTCGGCGGGCTCAAGGCCGATGGCCTTCCGGTCCGTCTTGGCGTTCTTCCCGGTGCAGGTGTGAGCGGGATCATGGCGGAGCTCGGTAAAGGTGTGCTAAGCTCAAGCGGGTGGCTCGTTTCCCGTGCTGCAGTTGCAGCAGAAGCTGAACGGCTGGCGGGCCTCGTGAAGGGCTATCACGAAGCCCATCCCCTGGATCCGGGCATGTCATTGCAGGCGCTACGCACCGCCTCCGGGGACCCTGGCGTGGAGCCGCCGGAACCGGTCCAGGACCTCGTGATCGACCTGGCGGTACGTAAGCAGTTGCTGGAGGTCGTGGGTGGGGTGGTGCGGCGGCCTGGCTGGATCGGCGCCTCGGACAAAGGTGCGAGCGATGCCAAAACGACGCTCGCGCGACGGATCGCCGAAGCACGCTGGCAGGTGCCGACGGTTGGGGAGTTGGAACGGGAGTTCTCGACGCTCCCGGTGCGCGCGCTGCTGGCACACCTGGTGCGGGAAGGTGACGTGGAGCAGGTCGACCTGGAGCGCTACGCCACACCCGGCGCGCTGCTCGAGTTTCGGGCTGCACTCGAGGCGGCGCTGGGTGAGCTCGGGTCGGCGACTCCAGCGGAGTTGCGGGGACGGTTCGGCCTGACACGCAAGTATTTGATTCCGCTGCTCGAATGGTCGGACCGGCGCGGGATCACGGAGCGAAAAGGGGACACTCGCGTTTTGACTCGCTTGACAGGCCGGAACCGGGGGACCTAGGTTCTGGTAGTCGTAATCGTGGTGAAAGTCCCTGCAACGTAAGGAGAAGGGTTACAAGACACTTTTACGTTTGGACGAAGGAGCGGTGATGAAGCGGCAGGCCTGGGCGGTCTTGGGGCTCGGGCTGTTGGCGGTTGGAGTGGAGACGAGAGCCGTCTGGGGTCAACAAGGCACTCCTCCCGCCACGGTGCAGTTGAAGCAGAATTTCCCGAACCCCTTCAACCCGGCGACCACGATCCCCTTTTCGCTTGGGGTGGATCTGTTTTCTGGTGGTCACCGGCCGACGGTATCGTTGAAGATTTACAACGTGTTGGCGCAGCTCGTGGCCGTTCCCATTCTGCAGGGAACAGGCGAGCCGCTCAATAACGTCCAGTTGGCGTGTAGCTCGACTACGAGCTGTGATTTCAGCGCGTATTGGGACGGCAACGTCAACAGCACCGGGCGCCAGGCAGCGTCCGGTATTTACATCTACCAGCTGGTCGTCGATGGGCGGCGATTTACCAAGAAGATGATCATCATGAAATGAAGCGTGAAGCGTAAGGAAAAACCGTAGGGCGAAAGGCGTATGGAGAAGGCGTAGGGAACGTCCTCCCTACGCCTTTTTCCTTACGCTCACCCACCATACGTTTCTTCCTTACGTCTTTGACACTTTCTCTGCCACATCGGCATGATTACACCGGCACACTCCGTGCCTAGGCGGTTGCTGCGATGATCAGACCCGAACGCCTCACCATCAAAGCCACCGAAGCGCTGCAGCAGGCGGCGGAGCAAGCCCGCACGCGCGGCAATCCCGTGGTGAACGACGCCCATCTCTTCCACGCGCTGCTGGAGCAGGAGGAAGGGATCGTCGTTCCGTTGCTACAGAAGGCCGGGCTGAACGTCACGCAGCTGAAGAGCGAGACCGAGCGAGAGCTGGAGCGCTTCCCGAAACAATCGGGCACGGTCGAGCCCACGCTATCGCGCGAGCTCTCGCGGGTGCTGGACCGTGCCGACGGCGTGGCCAAGGATCTGGGCGACGCGTACGTGTCGACGGAGCACTTGCTGCTCGCGCTGGCGGAGGAGAAAGGGGCCACCGCGCGCCAGCTGTTGTCGGCCGCCGGCGTGGATCAGGACGAGCTGAAGACCGCCCTCGAAGCCGTGCGCGGCGCTCATCGGGTCACCGATCAGGAGCCCGAGCAGCAGTACCAGGCGTTGGAGCGTTTCACGCGGGATCTCACGGCAATCGCTCGCAAGGGCAAGCTCGACCCGGTGATCGGCCGGGACGAAGAAATCCGCCGGGTGATGCAGGTGCTGTCGCGCCGGACGAAGAACAACCCGGTACTGATCGGCGAGCCGGGGGTAGGCAAGACGGCGATCGTCGAAGGCCTGGCGCAGCGCATCGTCCACGGCGACGTGCCCGAATCGCTGCGCAACAAGCATCTCGTGTCCCTCGATCTGGGTGCCCTGATCGCCGGCACCAAGTACCGCGGCGAGTTCGAAGAGCGGCTCAAGTCGGTGATCAAGGAGATCACCACGGCCGAAGGGCGCTTTATCGTGTTCATCGATGAGCTCCACACCCTGGTCGGCGCGGGCAGCGCCGAGGGGGCGGTGGATGCTTCGAACCTCCTGAAGCCTGCCCTGGCCCGTGGCGAGCTGCACGTTGTGGGGGCCACGACCCTCGACGAATACCGCAAGCACATCGAGAAAGACGCGGCGCTCGAGCGCCGCTTCCAGCCCGTATTCGTGGGCGAGCCGTCGGTCGAGGACACCATCGCGATTCTGCGCGGCCTGAAGGAGAAGTACGAGATCCATCACGGCGTCCGCATCACGGACACCGCGCTGGTCGCGGCGGCCACCCTCTCGCACCGCTACATCGGGGACCGGTTCCTGCCCGACAAGGCGATCGACCTGGTCGATGAGGCGGCGAGCCGGCTGCGCATCGAGATCGATTCGCTGCCGCAGGAAATCGACGAGGTGGAGCGCAAGATCGTCCAGCTCGAGATCGAGCTGGCGGCGCTCGCCAAGGAGCGGGACAAGGCCTCGAAGGAGCGCCGGGCCCGGGTCGAAGCGGAGCTGGCCGAGCTGCGCGAGCGCAGCAACGCGATGAAGGCGCAGTGGAAGGCCGAGAAGGAGGCCATTACCGCGCTGCAAGGGAAGAAAGCCGAGCTGGAAAAGTTGCGGCAGGAAGCCGATCAGGCCACGCGACGCGGGGATCTGCAGAAGGCCGCCGAGATCAGCTACGGCCGTGTGCCGGCGCTCGAAAAGGAGATTGCGACCGCCGAAAAGCGTCTCGGCGAGATCCAGAAGCACGCGCAGTACCTCAAGGAAGAGGTGGACGCGGAGGACATCGCCGAAATCGTCGCCAAGTGGACCGGAATTCCCGTGTCGAAGATGCTCGAGTCGGAGCGCGAGCGGCTGACCAAGCTCGAGGCGGAGCTCGAGCAGCGCGTGATCGGCCAACACGAGGCAGTGGCTGCGGTCGCCAATGCAGTGCGTCGCGCCCGGGCCGGGCTGCAGGACCCCAATCGGCCCACCGGCTCGTTCATCTTCCTGGGGCCGACGGGTGTGGGGAAAACGGAGACGGCGCGGGCCCTGGCCGAGTTCCTCTTCAACGACGAAAAGGCGCTGGTCCGGCTCGACATGTCCGAGTACATGGAGAAGCACGCCGTGTCGCGCATGATCGGCGCGCCGCCGGGCTACGTCGGCTACGAGGAAGGGGGGCAGCTCAGCGAAGCCGTGCGCCGCCGGCCCTACTCCGTCGTGCTGTTCGACGAAATCGAGAAGGCGCACCCCGACGTGTTCAACGTGCTGCTCCAGATCCTGGACGACGGGCGGCTCACCGATTCCCAGGGGCGCACCGGGGACTTCCGCAACACGGTGTTGATCATGACCTCGAACATCGGCTCCACCTACATCCTGGAGCACGGCACGTCGAACTGGGAGCAGGTCGAAACCAAGGTGCTGGATCTGCTCCGCCAGGCGTTCAAGCCGGAATTTCTGAACCGCGTGGACGACGTGATCATTTTCCGCCCGCTCGGTCAGGACGAGATCGGCAAGATCGTGGAGCTGCAGATCGCCCGGGTGGCGAAGCTCGCCGCCGAGCGCAAGCTGACGCTCGACGTGACACCGGCGGCGAAGTCGCTGATCGCGGCCGAGGGCTACGATCCGGTGTACGGGGCGCGGCCGCTCAAGCGGGCCATCCAGCGGTTGCTCCAGAATCCGCTCGCGATGTCGGTCCTGGAAGGCGAATACCTGGAGGGAGACACGATCCGGGTCGATCGGTCGAAAGACGGAGCCGGTCTCACGTTCCAGCGTGTGCCCGCTGGGGGCGCGCGGGAGCCGGTCCGTGCCTGAGGCCGGCGGGCGTCCGCTCGCGCCGGAGGACATCGCCGGGATCGCCGCGGCCCTGGAGCAGGCGCATCGCGCCGCCGAGCTCGGCGAGGTCCCCGTCGGGGCGGTCGTGGTTCGCGATGGCGCCGTGGTGTCCGAGGCGTACAACGAGACCGAAGTGCGCAACGATCCCACGGCGCATGCGGAGCTGCTCGCCGTGCAGCGGGCCTTGGCGGTGCTCGAAAGCGACCGGCTGACCGATTGCACGCTGTATGTGACGCTCGAGCCGTGCGCCCAATGCGCGGGGGCGCTCGTGCTGGCGAAGCTGGGCCGTCTGGTCTTCGGCGCCTACGATGAAAAGGCGGGCATGTGCGGGAGCGTCGGTGATGTGGTACGCCACCCGAGGCTGAACCACACGGTCCAGGTCTCGGGCGGCGTCGATCCGGTAGGCTGCGGGGAGCTACTGCGGGCGTTCTTCGCCGCGCGCCGCTAGTCGTCTTTTCGCGCGCGCTCTTCCAGGCGCCGGATCAGTTTGTCGATCTCGAGCTTGGCGCGGTTCAGGGCGGGCAACAATCGCGCCTGCAGATCCTTCTCCAGCTCTTTGCCTTCCTTCTTCCATAACGAGCCGACGTCAGTGGCGATGTCTTTCATGACGTCGCGAAACCGGTCGGCAAGCTCACGCCAAGTCGGGATCTCCTCGACTTCCGTTGGCGTCGTGGTGGCCGGCGTGTTGGCCGGTGTGCTGGTCAGGTTCTCCATGACATCCTCCTCAGGCGGTGCGTCGCTCGATCTCCTTGATCAGCCCTTCGAGTTTGCGCCGCGCTCGTTTCAGGGATGGCAGCACCTTTTTCTCCACCCCGCGCTCCACCTTTCGGCTGCCATACTTCACGCTCTTGCCCATTTCCTTCTTCACGTCCTTCATGACGGTCTTGAAATGTGACTTTACCTTCGCCCAGTCGGGCGGCGGTGCGGACTGCGAGCCACGGCTGCGTTTCCGGGTCTTTGAACGACGGGCCATGTCACACTCTCCCCTGGACGGTGGGACGGCTTCAGCACCACGCTCTGGTACGCCAGAACCCCCACAAAGGGTTCACGCCGGACCCACCGCGGTGGCGAAACGATGGATGCATACTTATTTATCGCGCCGGGACAGGTGGCCGAGCGGCTGAAGGCACACGCCTGGAGAGCGTGTAAACGGGTAACCGTTTCGTGGGTTCGAATCCCACCCTGTCCGTCTACAAACTAGACGGAGTAGACGCCTAGACGGGTAGACGCGCAGGTTTTCCAGGTTGAATTTTCTACCCGTCTCGTCGTCTACGCGTCTACCCGGCTAGTAGTCAGGACAGGTGGGTGAGCGGTTGAAACCGCCGGTCTCGAAAGTCTCTGCACCGTGTCACGTAGGTTGCATCCGCTAACACTCCCAACGCTTTGCGCTCCGGGCGGTGTCACTGGCTGACACCGCCTGACCTTACCTGTTGACCCGCCGGCTGTCCCGCTGACGCGGGACACACGCGGGCTCTCTGACACCGTCTGCCCGCGGCCGGGACCGACCCGGCGCATCAACTCGACGGGAGGACGCAGCTCGAGGGCTCTCAGTGGGGTCGCGCCCTGGGAAAGCGACCCGGCAGGAGCAGCAAGGACAACCTGTCGCCCAGACTGGGGAAGGGGCGCGAGGGGTGACAACCTCGCGCGTGGGACGAGTTGCTCGCCGGGATCGCCCGGTGCGGGGCCACGGAGTACCCCGAAAGACGAACGACCCGCAGGGCCGAGAGCATGACGGACTCTCCGTTCGGGTCGTTCGGGGAAAACTCCGGCCATCGGGCCGTGCGTTGACGAGACGCGCACTCATGATACACCGGGTGCGACGTGCGGCGCAACGAGTGACAAGACCCTCTCCCCAGAGGGCCACGTCCCCGTCACGTCCAGGCATCACCTGTCACTTGGTGCCGACGCGTTCCTTGGCAGCATCACTCGGCGCGCGTGGTGGCAGGACGGGACGCTGGTCTCCGAAACCAGCAGTGCCGGCGGGCGAGCGTACGGCGGGCCAGCGAGTTACGAGAAGGACGAGGATCCAGCGGGTCA
>DATFGN010000113.1:0-2199 GCA_035249405.1 Gemmatimonadales bacterium | reverse complement strand
GGTGGGTATGTCTTGGGACTCGAGGAACCGCCTGCCGGCCGGGTCCTGGTGTTCGACATCGACCTGAAGAGTCTGTCCGAGCGCGACCGCTTGGCCTTCCGTCGCCGCGTGGGCTACCTTCCCGCGGGCGATGGCCTGTTGCAGAATCTCACGCTGCGCGACAACATCGCCCTGCCCTTACGGTTCGGCAGCGCCGCGAGTCCACGCGAGATCGACGGGCGGGTCAACGTCATGGTGGCTGCCTTGCGGCTGGGCGGCGCGGCCGATCGCCGTCCCGCGCAGGCCAACGAGGAAGAGTGCCGCCGGGCCGCGCTGGCGCGCGCGGTGGCCTTCGACCCGAGTCTCCTGGTACTGGAGCAGCCGTTCGACGGGGTGACAGCGCGGGTGGCCGCGGAGCTGCTCGAAGTGGCGCGCGGCGGGGAGACGGCCGAGGGAGCGCGACGGGCGATTCTCATCACCGGTCAGGAAATCCCGGTGGTCGTGCAGCGACGCTGTGACCGCCTCTACCGGCTCACGCGCGCCGGCTCGCTCGAGCTGGAAACGGTCTGACGCGAAGGACGACGTGGATACCACTCGCCAGGACTTCATTGTCGGTCTCTTCATCGTCGGCGCGATCGCGGTCGTGATCGGCGCCCTGCTCGCGACCAGTGGCTGGGGCGAGCGGCGCTACGACTTGTACCTCCGGGCCGCCAATGCGGACGGGCTCACGACCGACAGCAAGGTATTGCTCCAGGGGCTGGAGGTCGGCCGCGTCGCCAGCGTGGCCCCGCGCGTCGACTCGACCACCCGCACGATCTCGTTCGTCGCCCGGCTGTCGCTGATCGGGCGGTTTCGCGGCGGGGCGACGCTGCAGCTGCCCACGGGCACCCACGGGCAGCTCGAGCCGGCGAGCCAGATCTCCCCCACCATCCTGATCCGCCTCGTCCTGCCCGACTCGACCCACCGCAGCGGCGGGCTGCTGGCCGTGGGTGACACGATCGACTCAGAACGAAAAGCATCGGTGCTCGACCAGGTGGCGGAAGTCGCCCAGCACCTGTCCAAAGAAGTGGAAGACGTCATGCACCAGACGAACGTGACGCTCCAACACGTCGATGGGATCCTCGAGAACGCCAACGGCCTGCTCGCCGACGTCCGGCCCAGCATCGATTCGACTCTCGCCAATGTGTCGGCGACCATGAACCGGGTCAGCAAGCTGGTGCAGCGGCTCGACCCCGGACTCGCCGATTCGGTGTCGACCGCCCTGGCGCTGTCCAACCGGGTGTTGCTCCGGGTTGATTCGTTGGCTGCCCGCGCCAGTGAGATGACCGCAGAAAACCGGTCCGATGTCCGCACCGCGGTCGCCAACCTCACGCAGCTCACACGCCAGCTGAACCATCTGGCCGAAGAGATCTCGCGTCGTCCCTACCGGGCGCTCACCGGGGTCAAGCCGCTGCCCGCCAGCGACACGACCCGGACCGGTACGGCTGACAGCACGCGGCCGTGAACTATCTCCTGCTGCATTCGGACGTCTGGTCACCCGCGCCGCTCGCTCCGGTGCTCGAAGCCGCGCGCGTGGCAACCCAGGGCATTCACGCCGCGCGCCAGCTGGTGCCCAACGACCGGCCCACGGTGTTCGTCCTGGATCCCGAAAGCCGCTCCACTTTTCCTCTCGACGCGCTACGCGCCTTCGTGGACGCCGGCGGCGCCATTGTGGCTTTGGGAGCTGCAGGCGAGACCGATGTTCCCGAGGGCATCCCGCCCGAGCTGTTGAGCGGCTTCCTGGCGGAACCGATTGGGGTACGTCAACTGCTGGTAGCGATCCGGGCCGGCTATCGCGAAGCCGCGGCTCGCGCCGAGACCGCCCGGGCGCGGGCCGAGGCGGCGTTGCGGAGCCAGGAAATCGGCGAATTGACACGGATTGGTGTGGCGTTGGGCAGCGAGCGCGTTTTGGAAAGAGTGCTCGAGATGATCCTCAAGCAGGCGCAGCGCATCACCCAATCGGATGGCGGGAGCCTGTACTTGGTGGAGACGGACGAGGAGTCCGGTGTGCGGCGTCTGCGCTTCCGACTCGCGGAGAACCGCTCCATTCCTGATGTGCCGTTTGTCACGTTCACGATCCCCCTCGATCGGACCAGTCTCGCCGGGTACGCCGCGGTCACCGGGGACCCGCTGGTGATTGACGACGCCTATTTCCTCCCCCCTGACGTCGAGTACACGATT